>CBDTZM010000097.1:0-6767 GCA_965364915.1 uncultured Pseudomonadales bacterium
CCAACCGCAGGGCGTCGGATGCGGACGCCGGTTACATAGCCCAATGCAACGCCCAAGGCATCTATCCGCTCAACTACTATCCACACAACCTACACTTTTTGGTGTGGTCCGCGATGTTTCAGGGCCGCAGCGAAGCAGCCCTAGCGGGGGCCCGTGAAGTGCAGAGCAAAATACCAAGGGACATGGGCAACCTATTCGGCATTTTCGAGACCTTCCTGTCGCAGCCGCTCTACGTGATGGTTCGTTTCGGCTTGTGGGAGGCTGCGTTGGCCGAACCCCAACCCGCCGAACACTACCGCTTCATGAATGGCGTGTGGCACTACATGCGCGGGCTGGCCTATTCGAACACCAATCAACTACGCGCTGCGCGGCAAGAACTTCGACGCCTACGCTCGCTACGCGACGAGCTGACCGACGCATATGTCATCGGTTTCGGGACTGCGCCAACGTTGTTGACGATCGCAGAGCAACTGCTCGCCGGCGACATTGCGGCCCAGCGCAATGACTATGACGCTGCCATACCTCACCTCGATCGTGCGGTGCGGCTGGAGGATTCCCTACGCTACTCCGAGCCACCGGATTGGTACTTTCCGACGCGCCACAGCCTGGGCGCGCTATTGCTCGATGCTGGCTATCCAAAGGAGGCCGAGGCAGTCTACTGGCAGGACCTCAGGAAGCACCCCGAGAACGGTTACGCCCTGCTCGGGTTGCAGCAAGCGCTCGAAGCGCAAGGCAACACTGCGGCGGCAGCCGAGATAGCAGATCGATTCAAGGCGTCTTGGTCGGCGGCGGATGTGCAACTAACCTCGTCGCGATTCTGATCATCGACGGCTTGTGCGTGTATGAATAAAATCGACGCCCGCAAACGCTGCAACGATGGATGACGCCGAACTAATCTGGGGTCTCGTTTTCGGATCAATCGGAATTGGCTATTTCATCTACGGCAGAAGACAAAAAACGCTGATGCCGTTTATCTCGGGTATGGCCTTGATTGCGTTTCCGTACTTCGTCGACGGCGTCCTGCTCACCGTACTCGTCGGCGCCGTACTCGCTGCGGTACCTTTCGTCATCAAGAGATAAATTGTGCTCCTCGAAATTCTGGTACGAATGTCTCTTTGGATCAGTTTTCCGCTCAATCTCGGGGCTGCCTACATGTTTGCATTCCCGTCTTCGTGGCCGGGACAAATGCTCGAACTACCCCCAACGGTTGACCCAATTTACGCAGGACTGTGCGCCTTCATGGTTGCGCTGTTCGGATTCGTGTACGCGTGGCTGGCGTTGCAACCCAACGTCAACCAACCGCTTCTCGTGGTCGGTGCGCTCGGCAAGACCGGCGTTTTCTTTCTGTGTGCCGGGCTATGGCTCGCGGGCGCGGCGTCCAGCCTTCTCGTCGGTGCGGCTTCTATCGATTTGATGTTTGGGCTGTTCTGGTTGTTTTGGCTGCTGCTGGGACAGGATACCGGGATCGAGGAGTCCGACCTGCCGTGAAACAGCGCCTCCTACCCTTCCTCCTACCTACCCTTATAGTGGCCAGGTTCAAACAATATCGGACCCTTCACGCGTTCGACTGCGAGTAGTACCCTGGGCACATCTTCCGGGGGGAAGGTATGTCTTCGATCACTTCCAAGTTCGTCGCAGAACGTAACTTGACGATTCATACCGTGCACGGTGAAGTGCGGCTGGACGAGATCGCCGATCACGTGCGTCAGTACAACGCCAAAGGCCCTTCGCGCAACACCCTGTGGGACTTTCGTTCGGGACAGATACCCACGATGGCATCAGACGATGCAGAGCACCAATCGCAGGCACTCGTCGCGGACATACCTGCCGACCGCATCGGCAAGGTCGCCATGGTCGTCACCGCGGGTCTGGATTTCGGACTACTGCGAATTTGGAGTGCATACGCCGAGGCGACGGACGCTTTAGAGCTGAAGATTTTCCACGACTGCGACCAGGCCATAGCGTGGTTCGACGGGTAACGGGCGCCTAATCCCGCAGGTGGCCCGGCACCGTAAAGCGTTCCACGATCTCGAACAAGAGTTCCGTGACAATCGCCAGCATCGCCGCCGGAATCGCACCCTGCAGGATCAAGGATACGTCGTTCAACGCAAGACCGGTGACGATCGGTTCTCCGAGGCCGCCAGCACCAATGAAGGCGGCTAACGTCGCGGTTCCGATGCTGATCACCGCGGCAGTGCGAATGCCTGCGAGCATGCTCGGCATCGACAACGGCACATAGACATAGCGCAGTTGTTCTCGATTCGACAGCCCCATCGCGACGGCAACCCGCAACAACGTCGGATCGATGGTCGTCAGTGCGGTAACGCTGTTGCGCAGGATCGGCAACAGAGAATAGAGAAACAGCGCAATTATGGCAGGTGTGAAGCCTATGCCGAAGACCGGAATCATCAATGCCAGCAACGCAATACTCGGAATGGTCTGCAATAGCCCACAAAAATAGATGACGGCTTTCGAGGTGTGGTTGCTACGAAAAATCACGAGGCTCAATCCGACACCGGCAACGATGGCACTCGCCAAAGCGATGAACGTAAGCTGCAGGTGCCGCAGCGTGTTGGTTGCCAAGCTCTGCAGTAGCGGGTTTTGCGGTATTTCGGTCACGACGCCGCGCTCGGCGAGAAACGCTTGCGCAACCTCTGCAAAGCTGAGCTTGTCGAACACGACAGCCGACGTCATCGCCTGCATTTGGGCATCGTCGAGGGTGTCACCAAGACCGCCGAGTATCTGTATGACGTCCGGGCCCAAGCCTTCACGGACCAAAGGTGCCGCCAGATACTTTGGGAAAAAGCCCAAGTCGTCCTCTAGCGCGATCAAGTCGTAGCGCTCGATCTCTCCGTCGGTCGAATACCCATCGGTGACATCTACCGCACCCCCCTCGATGGCTTGGTAGGCAAGCGCGTGCTCGATACCAACAACCTCGTGTTGAATGCCATAGGCGCGCGTTAGCCCGGGCCAGCCGTCTTCTCTTTCCAAGAATTCGTGACTGACCACAATCTCGAGTTGCGGGTGACGGCGAAGATCGCCAATCGAACGCAGCCCCAACGCTTCTGCCCGTTGACGCTTGACCACCATCGCGTAGGTGTTGTTGAAGCCGAACGGTTCGAGCAGCCGCATGCCTCGAGGTTCGATCTCGGCATTGAGTTCTGCAAACGTCGCTTTGTGGTCGAGCTTCAAGATCGCCTGAGAAAGCGTTCCCGTATATTCCACATAGAGGTCGATCTCGCCGTTCGACAATGCCTCGAAACAAATCAGTGTGCCGCCAAGACCAAACCGGCGCTCCACCGTATAACCGCGGCTCTCGAGAAGTTGCGAGGCAATCTCGGAGAGTATGTAAGACTCGTTGAAGTTCTTGCTTGCCACGCGAACTACGTCAGCGCCAAGCGGCGCGCAGACGAACCACGAAAGCAGCAACAGCCGCTTCACAGTTGCTGCTTCACCAGCAACTCGACGTAGGGATCTGCCGGCGCGTTGACGACCGAATCCGTCGGCCCGCTCTGTAACACGGAGCCGGCCCTCAATATCACCAGCTGATCGGCAAGCCGCACGGCTTCGCGCATGTCGTGGGTAACCAACAGGGCGCTCACCCCCTCGTGCTTCTGCACGGTTTGGAACCGTTCGTAGAGGCCGACCCTGGTGATCGGATCGATGGCCGAGAAGGGTTCGTCCAACAACAGCAGTCCAGGCTGCAGCATCAACGCGCGGCACAACCCAATGCGTTGCTGTTGACCGCCGGAAAGTTGATGCGGATAACGCTCCGAGACGTCCGCGGGAAGATCCATCTCGGCGAGCAAAGTCTGGTAGCGTTCGTCAATCTGTGAAGCACTCCATCCTTCGAGTTTGGCCACCAGCACGACGTTGTCGCGATTGTTGAGATGCGGGAACAATCCCGCGCCTTGCACGGCGTAGCCGATGCGGCGGCGGAATCGTTCGCGCTGTGTCTGTGGAATGGGCTCGCCGAAAACCTTTACCGTTCCGCTGTCCGGACTCTCCACGGCATTGACGAGTTGCAACAACGTGGTTTTGCCGCTGCCGCTCTCGCCCACCACCGCAGTCGTGACCCCAGCGGGAAAGACGAGGTTGATGTCTCGCAACACGGCCAGCGACCCAAAGTGTTTGTTGACGCCCGCAAGGGCAACGACCTCAGTCACTCTGCGTAGACCGACTCGAGTGCTGCGCGATGACTTTTGAGGTCTTCGATGATCTGCGGTTTCGGACAGGTCGGGTCCATCGACAGTTCTTCGATGCGCGAGTCGAAGACCGACAGGGTACGCCAGGGCACATCTTCGGCGAACAATTTGTCGCGTACCCAAGTCTGCCACTCGCGACGCTCGTCCGCATCGAGCCTTTCGGTGAAGCTACGCGCTTTCAGGCGTGCCACAAGCGGCGCCAAACGCTTGTCGCGATAGTCCAAATCGACCCAGCGCTCGGCCTTCAGCTCACTTTGGAAACTGGCGCATCGCGCACGGTCTTCGTCGTTCAAGAAGCCTTCGTAAAGGGCAGCATCGACATCTACCGCCTTCGGCGGTTGGTTGTGGGCATAGACACGTTGGATCTTTTGCACCAGACCGGGTTTTCTCAGGCGGCGCATACGTTTCTCGATCTGTCGGTAATCGACGTTCAGCCGCTCTTCGTTCTCGGCGGTCAACACGGCGAGCGGCGCGACGAACGGACAGCGGTTGATACGAATCTCTTTGAGCGGCGGCCGCGTATCCGCGTCGCTAGCGAACAGGTTTTCGCGAATGCGCTCTTCCGACCACTCCACCAAGATCTCTACATCTTCGGCAAGGTCGGCGACGATGATCGAGTTGCTGTTGGTGGGGTGCCGGCAGAGCGAGACGATCGGCGCGAAACCGAAACGATGGCGCGGGTACATGCCGGACACGTGTACACACACTCGCGCCCCGTAGGGTTCCAACAACTGTCGCGGCTGCTTCTTGAAGCGGCCGGCGTAATAGTAGTCGTACAATTTCGGTTGTTTGGTCTTGATCAAACGCGCCAACGCCAGCGTCGCGCGCACATCGGACATGGCATCGTGCGCCTGCCCATGCTCCAACCCGTTCGCGGCGGCGAGCGCCTCCAGCCGGTACACCGGAAGGCCCTCTTCGTCGGCCGGCCAATGGATACCCTCACGCCTCAACGCGCCAGTCGCACGTACCAGATCGATGAGGTCCCAACGCGAATTGCCGTTCTGCCACTCGCGCGTATACGGGTCCATCAGCGTTCGATACAAACCGTGGCGTATGAACTCATCGTCGAAACGCAGGCTGTTGTAGCCGGCGACACAGGTTCCGGGCACGGAGAAAATCTCGTTCACGCGGGTCAGTGCCTGCCACTCGCTGATGCCCTGCTGGCGAACGAGCTGGGGCGTAAGGGACGTGACCAAGGATGCGTCCGGATCCGGTAACACGTCGTCCGGCAAGTGGACGTAGGTGCAGTACTCGTCGCCAACCTCGTTCAGGTCGACATCGGTTCTGAGCCCGGCGAACTGGACGATACGGTCCCACCTAGGTTCTGTGCCCGAGGTTTCCAGATCGTACCAATAGTAGCTTTGCGCCATGATGCCCCGTCGTTTCTTCACTGCAACCTTCAGTCAGCGCAATGTTGACTTACCCACGCATCCATTGGCACCCTGGAGCCAATGTCGTTGTCAGTCAAGCAGATAGCCCTTCCCGCCGGCCCTATTCTCGCATTGTTGGCCGGATACCTCATGTATCAAACGGGGTTCTCCGGAGAAGCGTCGATCACGTTGGGCGTTACCACGCTCGTCGTGGTGTGGTGGATATTCGAACCCATACCGATACCGGCGACGTCGCTTATCCCTCTGGCCGTGCTGCCGTTGACCGGCGTGCTAACCAGCAAGCAAATCGGCGAGGCATATGGCAGCCCGTTGGTACTGTTGCTGCTTGGCGGGTTCATACTGGCCACTGCATTGGAAAAGAACGGCGCCCACTATCGTATCGCGATCACCATGGTACGGGCGTTCGGGGGTACCAGCAGCAGGCGTTTGGTGTTCGGCTTCATGGCCGCCTCAGCGCTGTTGAGCATGTGGATCTCCAATACCGCCACCACGCTCATGCTGTTGCCCGTGGCGCTCGCCGTCCTCGAGAAAGCCGAAGATCCCAAGCTTGCCACGCCATTGATGTTGGGTATCGCCTACGCCGCCAGCGTTGGCGGTATCGGCACACCTATCGGCACGCCGCCCAACATCGTCTTCATGGGTGTGTATGCGGAGGTGACGGGTAAGGACTTTGGTTTCGCCGAATGGATGGCGATCGGGGTGCCCGTGGTGCTGGTCATGCTGCCGCTCATGGGGTTTTGGCTGACCCGCAACCTAACCTATCGCGGCACGCTCGATATTCCACCCGTTGGTAAGTGGCAGACAGCCGAGATAAGGGTACTCATGGTTTTCGGCGTGACCGCATTGTTGTGGGTGACCCGCAAAGAGCCTTTCGGGGGCTGGACGGATTGGGTGGGGGCGCCCTACTCGAACGACGCTATCGTTGCGTTTCTTGCCGTTGTCGCCATGTTCCTGATCCCCGACGGTCGCAACGGGCGGCTACTGGACTGGGATACCGCGAACAAAATTCCGTGGGGGATGCTCATTCTTTTCGGGGCTGGTATCGCGATCGCCCAAGCCTTTACGGCCTCCGGATTGAGCACCACGATCGGCAACGCGTTGGCGGGTATATCCGCTCTCCACATCATGGCGGTCATCGGCATTATCTGCCTGGTTGTGACGTTTCTGACGG
>CBDTZM010000098.1:0-6722 GCA_965364915.1 uncultured Pseudomonadales bacterium
CTATCGCCGCCGGCGGCCACGCTCGCATGTCGAATGCCGGCATCAACCAGCAGCTCGATACCACGATCCACCGCATGGCCTTTGGCAATGCCGCCAAGATCGATCGTCACGTTCGGATGCCGGTAGCGAACACGACCGCCGCTGACGTCGAGCTCCACGTAACGATAGTTGATGGCCTCGAGTGCGGCGGCAACGGTCTCGTCGTCGGGGCGTTGCTCCGTGCGGTAGTCGTAGTAGCGGCCGACCGAGGCGAAGGTGATGTCGAACGCTCCACGCGTGAGCTCCGATACCTGGCGGCTTTTCACCAACAGATCCAACATTTCGTCTGAAACCGCTACCCAGGCGTTGCCCGCCGACGCATTCAAGACCGACAACTCGCTGTTGTCGCGATACGGGCTGAACGCCCGGTCTATGCGGCGCATCTCCTCCATGACGTCTGCCAACAGCGCTTGCGCCAAATCGGCATCCGCATGCCAAAACTCAACCTGTACACGGGTACCCATGATGGGTTGCGTGTCGCTGTGCCATTCGGCGCAGACGGTACCGGCGCTCAGCAGCGCAATCGCGGCGACCCAGCCAAAGGATGGGCAGCCGCCGCCTACCCTTCTTGGCATCTCGTTCCTAAAGAAGCGGCGCACACTCGGCCGCGATGCTCGAAATCGCCACACCGCGACGCCCCTGGCGGACGTTGTTGCGGTCATGGGTGTTGGTGCAGTAACCGAGCGATAGCCCGGTCGCTGGATCGGCCCAGGCAATTTGACCACCGGCGCCGTTGTGGCCGAAAGCCAGCGGCGAGTTGGTTTTGCCGAAACCGCGGAAGTTACGCTGCTCGTCCCCGGCAACAATGAGGCCCAGCGTACGGTTGACGAGGTGACCCAGCATCAGCTCGGTGGTGTCGCCGGTCAGCACCGTACGCCCACGAGCCAAGGTAGCTTCGTCCCACAGTTGCGTGCCGCTTAGACCGCCGTGCAGCAAAGCCTGGTAGAACATCGCGAGCTCCGCCGCGCTCATGAACCCGCCACCGCCGGGCACGCCCACGGCTTGTACTTCCGGTAAGTTGAAACGCTCGATGGCGTCTTCGGTCACTTCGGTAACCGGCGGCACAGGCATGCCGAGGCGCCCCCAATCTTCCGCGGTCATGGGATCGCCATTGTGTTCGCAAGGCATGGCGCGATGCTGTTCGGATTCCGGCAAACCAACGTATAGGTCCCGCAATCCCAACGGTTGTGCGATACGTTCTGAGACGAACGATTGAAACGACTGGTCTGTCCGCCGTTCGATCAACTCGGCAATGATCCACATGCTGGCCGTCGGGTGATACTCGAAGCGACTGCCGGGTGGCCAGTTGAGCGTCCATTGCGAGTAGCGTTCGAGGCGCCGAGCCTTGTCATTCCACTCCAATGGCTTGAACGGCGCATGCGGGAAACCGGCAGTGTGGGTAAAGAGCTGTTGCACCGTGATCACGTCTTTACCGTTTGTGCCGAACTCGGGAATGATATCGGCGACGATTTCGTCCTCTTTGAGTTTGCCCTCTTGCATGAGTATCCACGCGGCGGCCGACGTGATGCCTTTGGTGGCGGAGAACACGCAAAACAACGAATCGTCCCTGGCTTCACCGAAATTTGCCAACAAAAGCAGTTTGCCGTCCTTCGCCAGCGCCACCTGAGTGGAATTGAGAAGCCCCTCGTCGACCTCGCGTTGCACTCGCGATAGCAACTGGTCGACCTTCTCCGGGAACAACCCGGCTTCTTCGGCGTCACCAAACAGCTCTGCGTCAATCATCAGTCAATCCTCCTAACTCGGTATAGGCGCGCATAGTGGGTTTTTACTCCGACCCAATTATTGACTAGGGTAGTAGAGGTTCCCTAAACACTGCAAATCGATCCCCGGTAGAGGTGCCATGAATATCCAGAACGGCTTTGCTGAGAGTATCGGCAATACACCGCTGATTCGCATCACCAGCTTGAGCAAGGCGACCGGTTGCGAGATTCTCGGCAAGGCCGAGTTCATGAACCCGGGAGGTTCGGTCAAGGACCGGGCCGCGTTGTGGATGATCCGCGAGCACGAGAAAAGCGGCGCACTGCAACCAGGCGGCACGGTGGTGGAAGGTACCGCGGGCAACACCGGCATCGGCCTCGTCCACGTATGCAACGAACGTGGCTACCCTTGTGTCATCTACATGCCGGACAACCAGTCGCCCGAGAAGGTCGAAATTCTTAAAACCCTGGGTGCCGAGGTCCGCGTAGTGCCTACCGTGCCCTACAAGGACGAGATGAATTATCAGAAGCAAGCCGGCCGTTACGCCGCATCCTTGGACAACGCCGTTTGGGCCAATCAGTTCGACAACACCGCCAATCGGCTCGCGCATTTCGAATCCACCGGTCCGGAAATCTGGACGCAGACCGATGGTCGGATCGACTGCTTCACCTGTTCCGTGGGTACAGGAGGAACGTTGGCCGGCGTATCGGGCTACCTCAAACAGCAAAACAAAGACGTACGGATCGTGCTCGCAGATCCTCTTGGCAGCGCGCTCTACAACTGGGTGACAACCGGAGAAGCGACCATGACGCCAGGTCCGTCGATTACGGAGGGCATCGGCAACAGCCGCGTGACCGACAATCTTGCCGAGGCGCAAATCGACGCAGCGGTTCAGATTCCCGATCAAGACATGGTGACGATGGTATATCGCATGCTGCGCGAACAAGGATGGTTCTTCGGATCGAGTACCGGTATCAATCTGTGCGCCGCCGTCGAAGAGGCCGAGAAACTCGGCCCCGGCCATACCATCGTCACCGTACTGGCCGATACCGGCAGCAAGTATCAGTCGAGCTTGTTCAACCCGGCGTTTCTAGACGCGAAAGGCCTCGATCCGACCCCATAGCTACTAGCTACGCTTACCGGCCCGTGAATACCGGCTGCGTCTTCTCGACGAAGGCCTTCGCGGCATTGCGGTGATCTTCGGTCAGCCCTGCGTGCACGTGGTGCGTGGCTTCTAGATCCAAACACTCGATCACGTCGCCGCCCATGGCCGCACGGTTGAAGTTCTCCTTCATGTAGCGGTACGCCACCGGCGGTCCCGACGCCAGGCGTTGGGCATAGGCCATGGTTTCTGCTTCGAGATCGTCGGCGGGTACCACCTTGTTGGCGATACCGAGTCTCAGGCATTCCTCCGCGTTCACACGATCCGACAAGAAGTAGATCTCCTTGGCTTTGCCGCTGCCGACCAGATTGGACAGAAAAAAGCTGCCGCCGTAGTCACCGCTGAAACCGACCTTGGCGAAGGCCGACGTGATGAAGGCGTTCTCGGACATGATGCGCAGATCGGCGGCCAGCGCGAGTGACAATCCGGCGCCCGCGGCCGGTCCCGGTAGCGCCGCGATGACCGGTTTCGGCATCAGATATATGCGCCCTGCCGTATTGCGCTGGTTGAGCCGTTGGCTGTGGATGCGCTCGTCGAGCGTGGGTCCTTGGCCCCCGCCACCGCCGCCTGCAGCCATGCCTTTGACATCACCGCCTGCGCAGAATGCACCACCGGCGCCGGTGATCACGATGCAACGCACCTGTTGCGCGCGCTCCGCGTAGTCCAACGTTTCGGCGAGTGCTTGGTTCATCTCCCCGCTCATCGCGTTGCGAGCCTGCGGGCGATTGAGGGTAATGACGACGACGCCATCCTCCTCATGGGCCAATAGGTCTTCGGTTCCTGTATCGATTGTGTCTTTTGCCATCGTTCCCCCTTCGAATCTAAATAACTGTCTTCGGCTAAATCTTGACGCGCGCGTGCGGTACGGGCAAGCCTGCCACATCCACGCGCGTCCGGTAAACGGCGCCGGCGTTTTGCCCCGAACCATCCGAGCCCGAGACAACGTACAGATCTCTCAGGTCGAATCCGCCGAAACATACACTGGTGCACATCGGCTGCGGGATATCGACCATTTCACGCTGCTCGCCCGAAGGTTCGTATACTGCAACGCCACCACCGCCACCGGCAAGCGCTACCCATACCGCACCGTCCTCTGAGACCGCCAGACCGTCGGGCGCGCCCTTGGTCGTTACAGCGAATGCCTGTTTTTCACCAAGCGTCCCATCGTCGGCGACGGCGTAGCAAAACACCGTTTGGCGGCGCGAATCGGAGTGGTACAACACCTTGCCGTCCGGCGCGAAGCCAAGGCCGTTGGTCAGTTGAACGTCTTCCGCCACGACCCGAGCGCTGCCATCCAAATCGATGAGGTAGAGCGCCCCCGCTCGCGGTTCCCGACCATCGTCGAACACCGGGCTCGCACCGAGCGAACCGGCGTAGACGCGGCCTTGCGCGTCGGTGGTGATGTCGTTGTAGCCAACGTTGCCCGCGTCCTCGTCGCGATCGAGTATGGTGACGGTGTCGCCGCCGTCGAACGGTTTGAACGAGATGTTGCGACCACTCACGACAAGTCCACCGGCTTCGTGCAGCGACATACCGCCGATACCCCGACGATGCTCGAACACTGTCGAAACGTCGCCGTTGGACGTCACGCAAAAAACGCCCCCGTTCAACACGTCGCTATACAGCAAGCCGCGCGCATCGTCCCACAGTGGACCTTCTACCAACCCATAGCCTTCAGCCAACTTTTCCATGCATTCCCCCAGGCGAAATCAACCCGATCGTTGTTTGCGGTTCAGGTCAGCGCCTTCTACTTTGTTGAAAAACAACACCTCCTCCACCGGCTTGCGCGGCGGCTGACCATACTTACCGAGCGGCCAACCGATCGGCAGCAAGGCACAGGTGGGCGTGTCTTCGCTCAATCCCAAGTACTCGTCGATCTCGGCGCCAAACGCACGATGCTGCGTGGTGAGGCTCGCACCCAAACCCACCGCGCGGCACGCGAGCAGAATATTTTGTACCGCCGGAAACAACGACTGGGATTGGGGCTGCCCGCGACGTGTCCAACCGGCGACGAACAGATGCACCGGTACCTCGTGGAGGTGCTCTGCCAAATAGATCGCAGCATTCATGTTGCGACGTTTCACATGCGGATAACTCGGACGCGCCGCTGCGTTTTGGGCAGGTTCGATGTAGCGCATGAACGAGGATCGATACTTCTCTGCGATGAATGCACGCCGCTCAGGGTCGGTGACCGCAATGAAAAACCAAGGTTGACGGTTGCCGCCACTGGGCGCGAAAGTGCCCGCCTCGCACACCTTGCGAATCAACGCATCCGGCACCGGGTCGGGTTTGATTCTTCGAATACCGCGACAGGTTCGGATGGCATCAAACAACCTAACATCATCGCCAAGAACCGTAATGTCTGCTTCGGTCAGCAACGTTCTCCCCACACGCGCCAGGTGATCGACCTTGTCACAGGCCACCGAAAGAGGCAACACTACCTCGGTTAGGGAGGAATCATGCTCATCGACCACGATCGGCTCACGCAGTTCGTCGCGGCCATCTTCAGCACCGCCGGGGCGACACAAGTCGTCGCCAATGAGGTTGCGGAACACCTAGTAGCCGCCAACCTGAAAGGCCACGACTCGCACGGCGTCGGCATGATTCCGGCCTACGTACGCAACCTCAAGGCAGGCCATCTCAAGGTCGACGCTCACGCCGAAAAGATCAAGGACAACGGTGCGGTGCTACTCGTCGATGGGCGATTCGGCTTTGGTCAAGTCGTTGGGCGCGAGGCGACCGATATGGCGATCGAGCGCGTCAAGAACACCGGGGTCGTATGCGCCGGTGTGCGCAACTGCCACCACCTAGGCCGCATCGGTGCGTACGGCGAGGTATGTGGCCGCGCAGGTTTGGTGTCGATTCACTTCGTCAACGTGGTGGGCCACCCCCCGCAGGTCGCTCCCTGGGGCGGGCGCGACAGACGCATGACGACCAACCCGGTATGCGTCGTGGTGCCGCGACCGGACGACGAACCCATCGTCCTCGACATGGCGACCAGCGCCGTCGCCGCCGGTAAGGTACGAGTTGCGCACATGAAGGGTGAACCGGCACCCGAGGGTGCATTGATCGATCACGAGGGCATCGCGACGACAGACACTTCCGTCATGTTCGCGGAACCGTTCGGCGCGCTTGGCCCGTTCGGCAAACATAAGGGTTACGGGCTCGCGGTGATGTGCGAACTACTCGGCGGCGCGCTGGCCGGAGAGTGGACCGCACAGCCAGACAATCCGCGCGAAGGCACCATCGTCAACCACATGCTGATGTTCGTACTCGATCCAGAGGTGTTTGGCGGCATCGATAGGTTTCACGAGGAAGTGCGGGATATGGTCGCCTATTTACATTCGACCACAGCAGCCAAGGGATTCGATCGAGTGCGGGTTCCAGGAGAGCCAGAGTTGGAAAGCGCCGCAATTCGCGGCGCCGACGGTATCCCCATAGACGACAACAGCTGGGAGGGCATCGTCAAGGCGGCCGAGACCGTCGGCATGGAGCTAACCGAGATCGAGGAACTGACAATCTAACTCACGCTACCTCATGTACGGCATACGCAGGACTTTCTAAACCTCGCCGCGTACGTAGTGTTCCAGGTGTTCGATCGTGTGGGCTTGTTCGTTGATGATGGCCGAGAACAGGTCGCGGGCGCTCAGCATGCCGACGACCACGCCTTCATCAATGACGGGCAAATGGCGAATGTGATGTTCGTTCATGAGCGCCACACAGTCGTCTATATGCGCGTGCGAATCCACGGTAACTAGTTCTGAGGTCATGATCTCGGAGACCCTGGTCGCCTTCGACGACT
>CBDTZM010000099.1:0-6626 GCA_965364915.1 uncultured Pseudomonadales bacterium
GGCGCTTTAGCAGCCACAGGCGCCTTAGCAGCCGCCGCGGGCGCTTCGACTTCGACGAACTCATCGGGGCCGACAGTCATGCCGGCGTTGTCGAGGCCTTCCTGGATGGCATCGGCTGCCGCTAGCACATAAAGGCGAATCGCCCGAATGGCGTCGTCATTGCCGGGTATCAGGTAGTCGACGCCGTCCGGATCGCTGTTGGTATCGACGACCGCGAACACCGGTATGCCCAGCTTGTTCGCCTCGCTGACGGCTATGTGTTCGTGTTGCACGTCCACCACGAATACTGCGTCGGGAAGCCCGCCCATTTCCTTGATACCGCCAAGGCTACGTTCCAGCTTCTCCATCAGGCGGCGCTTCTGCAGGGCTTCTTTCTTGGTGAGCATGTCCAATCTGCCATCGGCCGCTTGTGCCTCGAGGTCTTGCAAGCGGCGAATGGATTGGCGAATGGTCTTATAGTTGGTGAGCATCCCGCCGAGCCACCGTTGGTCGACAAAGGGCATGCCGACGCGCATCGCTTGCTCTTTGATCACCTTGGTAGCAGCCCGTTTGGTGCCGACAAACAAGATTTTGTTGCCGCGGCTCGCCATATTGCGCAGCTCTACGAGGGCGGCGTCGAAGGCGGGCACCGTCTTTTCTAGGTTGATGATGTGGATTTTGTTTCGAGAACCGAAAATGAACGGCGCCATTTTCGGGTTCCAGAATCGGGTTTGATGGCCGAAGTGCACACCTGCAGCCAACATGTCGCGCATGCTTACATTCACTATTTGTCTCCGGGTTAAGCCTCCGCAGTCCCCGAAATCAAACCGGTCTAGCTATTGGGCAAGACCGGCACCCGTGACTTCGTGTCGAACCGCGTGAGTCATTATTTGGCGTTGAGTTAAGGCACTCGAAAGCCTCGCCAGCAATTACATTGCCCCCGAGCGGCGCGCTTTATACCATATCCCGCCCTATCCGGAAACGCACAAGTGTCCGCAAAAGTAACAAATGAGGCCGATATCAACGGGATGCGTAAGGCAGGGCGCCTCGCGGCGAGCGTTTTACAGATGATCGGCGACCACATCCGGCCTGGCATTTCGACCGACGAACTGAATGACATCTGTCATCGGTTCATCGTCGACGACCTCGGTTGTGTGCCAGCGCCCTTGAACTACAGTAACTCTCCCGGGGTACCGCCATTCCCCCGGTCGATCTGCACGTCGGTCAATCACGTCGTGTGCCACGGCATTCCATCGATCAAGAAGACCCTGAAGGCCGGCGACAGCTTGAACATCGACGTCACGGTGATTAAAGACGGTTACCACGGAGACACCAGCAAGATGTATTTCGCCGGCGAGCCGAGCGTACTTGCCGAGCGCTTGGTGAGAGTGACTCAGGAGTGTCTCTATCGCGGCATCGACGCCGTCCGTGCCGGAGCCACCCTCGGAGACATCGGACACGCCATACAAAGCCATGCCGAAGCCAACCACTTCTCGGTTGTACGCGAGTTTTGCGGACACGGGATCGGCAAGGTTTTCCACGATGAACCCCAGGTTCTTCACTATGGACGTCAAGGCACAGGCCTGACCCTCGAGAGCGGTATGACATTCACCATCGAGCCCATGATCAACGCGGGCAAACGCAACATCAAAATGTTGCCGGATCAGTGGACCGTCGTAACCAAGGATCACAAGCTCTCGGCTCAGTGGGAGCACACCATTCTCGTCACCGAAACCGGCGCAGAGGTTCTCACCCAACGCTCTGAAGAGTCTTTTTAGCAACGTGCCGATACTTGAACTGCGCAACCGCATCGCTTCGAAAAATGCCGATCTCGAGCACCGCTACTGGGCGCGGGAAGATGTCGAGGACATCGTTGCCGAACGGGTCCAATTCTTCGACGAACTGCTGGTAGAAATCTGGCAGTCGCACTTCGCCCCGGCAACCCGAGAACACCTCGCGCTGTTTGCCGTGGGCGGCTATGGACGTCGCGAACTTCATCCTGCTTCAGACATCGACCTGCTGCTGCTCGCGGACAATCCGCAAAAATACCGGGACGAGATCGAACCGTTCGTACGTTCGTTGTTCGACCTCAATTTGGAGGTCGGCTATAGCGTACGGACCGTCAAGGATTGCAAAACCGAAGCTCAAAAGGACATTACGGTTGCTACAGCAACCTTCGAACGCCGCTTGCTCACCGACGGGACGGGCCCCGTCGCCAAATTGATCGCAAAGCTCGACGACGTCATGGCAAACCCGCGGCTGTGGCCGCCGGAGAAATTCTTCAAGGCCAAGCGCGACGAGCAGATCAATCGCCACCGTCGTTACGACAACGTCGACTACGACCTGGAGCCCAACCTGAAAGCCTCTCCGGGTGGTCTTCGCGATCTTCAGACCGCGATGTGGATCTGTGAACGGCAGTTCGGCTCGAGCGACCCCCAGACGCTACAAAACCTCGGTGTCATTACAGAGCAGGAACGCGATTGGCTGATCAACGGTAAACGCTATCTGTGGTGGGTGCGCTACGGGCTGCATCTCGTCGCCGGCCGCAAAGACGATCGCTTGCAATTCGAACACCAGCGACAGCTTGCGCGGCGCCTCGGATACGTCGATACGGGAGCCCGACTAGGTGTCGAACGGTTCATGCACCAATATTATCGGTACGTGTTGTCGCTTAGAGAAGTCAACGACATCCTATTGCTGCATGTCGAAGAGACGTTCAACACGGGCAAGCCGAAACGCGAACCGATCAACGAACGCTTCCGTATTCACAACGAGTATCTAGAAACTACGCACGACCGAGTCTTCGCCGAAGCACCCAGCGCCTTGCTGGAGATGTTCGTGATCATGGCCAACCGCCGCGATATTTCCGGTGTCAGAGCCGCCACCATCCGGCTCATTCGCGATCATGCGCACCTGATTGACGAGGAGTTTCGCAACGATCCCGCCAACACCAAGTTGTTTCTCGATCTATTGAAAGCACCTTACACGCTGGTGACACAACTCACGCGCATGCGCCGCTATGGCCTGCTGGCGCGCTACATCCCTGAATTCGGCGAGGTCGTGGGTCAAATGCAACACGATCTGTTCCACATCTACACCGTAGACGCTCATACGATGATGGTCATCGGCAACCTGCGTCGTTTTCGTTATCGGGCCAGCGCCGAGCTCTATCCGGTGGCCAATCACTGTGTCAAAACCGTGCCCAAGATCGAACTGCTCTACATCGCGGGCCTTTACCACGATATCGGCAAGGGCAGAGGCGGCGACCATTCGACGCTCGGCGCCGAGGACGCCGTTGGATTTTGCCGGCGCCACGCACTCAACGCGGACGACACGGAACTCGTCGAATGGCTCGTCAAAAGCCACTTGGTCATGTCGAGCACCGCCCAGCGCAAAGACATCTACGATCCGGACGTCGTCTTCGAATTCGCACAACTCGTCAAGTCCGAGCGGCGTCTCGACTACCTCTACGCGCTAACCGTCGCGGACATCACCGCTACCAACCCGACACTCTGGAACAGCTGGCGCGCCACCCTGTTACGACACCTTTACTTCGATACTCGACGCATGTTGCGGCACGGCATGGAGTCGGTCGTGGACAAGCAAGCCACACTGCGTGCGTGTCGAGAAAGCGCGCTGGAGAAGCTGGAAGGCCGGCTGACCGAAGCCGACGTGCAACCCGTCTGGACCCTCATGGGCGACGAATTTCTCCGGCGTCACACCCCTCGACAGATCGCCGAACTTACCGAACGAGTGCATGCTCACGACGTCGATAGCGGCGCGTTGGTGGTCATAGAGAACATGGTCAGTCAAGTTGCTGGAGAAGGCGCAACGGAAATATTCGTATACACGAACGACAAACCAAACCTATTCGCCGCCAGCGTCATAGCGCTGGATCATCTGAAATTATCCGTCTACGACGCAAACATTCGCACCTCTGAGGGAGATGCTCTGTGTTTCAATACCTATGTCGTGCTCAATGAAGACCGACAGCCGATTTCCGGTGATCGGGAACCGCTGGTAGAGCTACTCGCCAAGCAGATCGATAATCCCAACATCGCGGTCACCAAACGACGGGTGCCGCGACAACAGAAGCAGTTGACGCGGCCGACCCAGGTGAGGCTGGAAAATCGCGCCGCCGACAATTTCTCTACGCTGACAATTCTCACCGCTGATCGGCCTGGATTGCTGGCGCGCATCGGGCTCTTGTTTCATGAGCTTGGGGTGACCGTGCTTGACGCCCGCATCACCACGTTGGGGGAACGGGTGGAAGACGTGTTCTACGTTCAGGATCAAGCAGGGGAGCCAATCGAAGACCGTGAGGACGGATACCTTCTCGAGAACACGCTGCGTCAACAACTCGATACGCTAGTGGCATGAAGACGGCATGAACCCACGCCTCGAGCGCCTTCAAGACTATCCGTTTCAACGCCTAAACGCGCTCAAGAAAGGCGTGGTGCCCAACACCGACAGGCCCCACGTCGCGCTATCGATCGGTGAGCCGAAGCATGCACCGCCCGCGGCGGTGATTGCCCATCTCGCCGATAAAAGAAGACTGACGCGAGACCTGGCCGTCTACCCGGCGACCCGGGGGCGGGACGAACTTCGCGAAGCCATCGGCGCGTGGCTCGAGAAGCGGTTCGCGACGAGCATCGACCCGGACAGCGAGGTGTTGCCGGTGGCAGGTACTCGAGAAGCCCTTTTCTCGTTCGGTCAAGCGATCGTCGGAGCCAAATCGAAACCGCTGGTGATGATGCCGAACCCGTTCTACCAGATATACGAGGGCGCCGCGTTACTCAGCGGCGCAGAACCGTACTACGTCAATGCCGACCGAAACTCTGGGTATGCGCCGGATTTCGAATCGGTGCCGGACAGCATCTGGCGACGAGTGGAACTCGTCTACCTTTGCTCGCCCGGCAATCCAACGGGCCAGGTCTTGTCACCCGCCACACATCGTTGGCTCATCGAGCAAGCCCATCGATTCGAGTTCGTCATTGCCGCAGATGAATGTTACTCGGAACTCTATCTCGACGAAGCCGCGCCTCCCGCTGGACTACTCGAACAGAGCACCGCACTCGGCAATACCGGCCATCGGCGCTGTGTGGTATTCCACAGCCTGAGCAAACGCTCGAGCCTACCCGGGTTACGTTCAGGATTCGTCGCGGGGGATGCAAAGCTAATGGAAGGGTATTTCCAGTATCGGACGTACGAAGGTTGTGCGCTGCCCGAACACGTGCAAACTGCCAGCGCGCTAGCCTGGCAGGACGAAACCTACGTGACGACCAACCGTGCACAGTACCGCGAAAAGTTTCGCGCCGTGCTGCCCATTCTCGAGACCACGTTCACCTTTCCCAACCCGGAGGGCGGCTTCTACGTATGGCTCCAGACGCAGTCCGACGACGCGGCGTTTGCCAAGGCTCTCTATCGAGACTTGAATATCACCGTGTTACCCGGATCGTTTCTCGGGCGCCTTGCCCACGGCAGCAACCCAGGTGCCGGCCATGTTCGAATCGCCTTGGTTGCCCCCTTGGACGATTGCGTCGACGCCGCTGCGCGAATATCCGAGTGGCAAGCCAGACGCTGACCCAAGGGTTGCGGTGTGGTAGCTTAGCCGCCCTTTGACCGTACGCGTTGAGACTTAAGGAAACGACATGGGCGTGTTTGCTTTCGCCATCGGGCTGGCGACCCAGAGTCGCACCCCCAACATCATCGATTGCTTTTTCCCAGCGCCCATCAAGGTGCCTGACGCCGATCTCGCACAGGCCATTACGGGTCAGTTTCAAGCCGGCACACACAGCACCAGCCCCGAAGGCGCTTCCAACTTCATCCGCCAGTATCAGCCCGAACTACAACCGATGCTCGAAGCGGATCGCACCCTCACATCGGTCTTGCTCACCGAAGACGCTGCAATCACCTCGACGCCCGAGGCATTTCTAAAACTGCACTTGTTGTCGCACCGTCTGGCGTTGCCGAACACCGTCAATCTAGACGGACTGTTTGCGCACCTCGATACGGTCGCCTGGACGACAGAAGGCGCCATTGCCGTCGATGAGTTGGGCGCAGCGCAGCTCGATGCGCGCCTCGCCGGCCGGTACTTCGAAGTTCTCTCGGTGGACAAGTTTCCCAAGATGACCAACTACGTGGTCCCCTCGGGCGTACGGATTGCCGATTCTAGCCGCATCAGGCTAGGCGCGTACCTCGGCGAGGGCACGACGGTCATGCCTTCGGGCGCAGTCAATTTCAACGCCGCCGCACTCGGTCCCAACATGATCGAAGGACGCTTGTCGCAAGGCGTCATACTCGGCGCGGATTCCGATCTCGGCGGTGGGTCGAGCACGATGGGTACGCTGTCGGGCGGCGGCGAAATCACCATCACCATCGGCAAGAATTGCCTCGTCGGGGCCAATGGAGGTACCGGCATACCACTAGGCGATCGGTGCACGGTGGAAGCCGGGCTCTACATCACGGCCGGCACCGTCGTCGCCGTGATCGATGAAGACGGTAACCAGGTGCGCAAGGCCAAAGGCCGCGAGCTGGCCGGCGCATCCGACATGCTGTTCATCCGCAATAGCCTGACCGGCGAAGTCCAGTGTCGCACCAACAAGAAAGCGATCGCGCTGAACGATCAGTTGCACGCTCACAACTAG
>CBDTZM010000100.1:0-6620 GCA_965364915.1 uncultured Pseudomonadales bacterium
GACCGCGCCGGCGGCAAGAGCTTTGCCAACGTCCATATTCCAATCGCGTGCCGGCATTGCGAACACCCTCACTGCATGAAGGATTGCCCCCCCAACGCGATTCATCGCGCCGCGGACGGCCAAGTGTTCATCGACGACACCTGCATAGGCTGCGGTAACTGCCAGGTCAATTGCCCCTACGACGTCATACGCATGACCTATCCCGCCCCAGAAAAGCCGAGTCTATTACGCTGGATGCTTTTCGGAGCGGGCCCGGGTCCGGGCGAACCGGAAGACTTCGAGCCTGACGCTGCGGCTCATGAGCAAGGCAAACGCGCGGTGAAGTGCGATGCCTGCGTCAACGAGGCAACCGGCCCGGCTTGCGTCAACGCCTGCCCCACCGGGGCTGCACAAAGGGTGCACCCTGAACAGTTCATCAGGCTGCTGCGTTAGCGTTGCGGCACTAGGATGTTCGACAACCTCATCCGTTTTCGTCACTACCGCTATTTCTGGTGGGGTGCAGCGACGGTCGTCATCGCTGTGGTGTTGTTTGCGAGCCAAACGGGCAATGAGCCCGCCAACGGAGGCACTTGGCAGGGCTTGGTACTCGGCGTCTGGGGTGCGCTGTTGATCGCGTGGTTGGCGTTGTTAGGCGTTCGTAAACGACGTTATCGCTCAACAATGGGGTCCGTCCAGGACTGGACGTCGTTACACGTGTATCTCGGGCTTGCCGTGTTGGTCGTCTCGACGTTGCACGCAGGCCTGCAATTCGGCTGGAACGTCCACACGCTAGCGTACTTACTGATGCTCGTGGTTATCTTGAGCGGCATCCTCGGTCTGTACGCCTACCTCAACTATCCACGGCGTCTCGCCGAAAACCAACAAGGACAAAATCGATCGCAACTGTTCGGCGAACTCTATGAGCTGAACGAGCAAGGCGAGAGCTTCGCGCGGTCCTGCGGAGCGGAGGTACAAGCGGCGGCGACGTCCGCCATCCAGCGCACGGCTATCGGCGGAGGTGTGATCAGCCAACTGTTGGCCCGGGATCATTCTCGGTTGGAAACCTTAGATGGCACACGCCTTGCCAATCCAGATCAAGCGCCGGTGATCGAGCTCGTCTCCAAACGGATTCCGCGCGCCGAGAAAATCGAAGAGGTGGCGGCACTTCAGGACCTGTTAGTCGTTCTGTGCAGACGTCAAACCGTTATCCAACGGCTGCGCGCCGACATTCGTTTACAAGCGCGGCTGAATGCCTGGCTTTACGTGCACGTTCCGTTGACGGCGGCAACGCTCGCTGCTCTCATCGTGCACATCCTCGTAACGTTCGTGTATTGGTAGCGCCTTGGAACTGCTGATCAAAGAAGTGACGCTCGCGCCAAGCGGCGCGACGCAAGTGCGGGACCGGGGATTGTCGGCGGATACTGTGGTCGTAGGTGCAACCGTGGATTGTCACATACAACTGCTGGGTAGCGCCGCCATCCACGGGCGACTGTCGCTGACTCGTAAAGGTTTGATCTTCAACTGCGAACCTGGGTCGTCAGTCGACGTCGACGGCGAGGCCGTATCGCGAGTCGCCATCGACATTGGCCTCGAGGTCCGAATTGCCGGTCATCGACTGATCGCCATCGAACCGCCACCAGGCTTTGACGCGGCTTTAGAGTTACACCTCAACCCCGATGTCGAACCACGATTCTTCGAGCGGGCATTCACCACAAACCTGTCGCAAACCTGGTTGAGGCAGCGGCGTCCTGCCTGGATAACCGTTGCAGCCGTGTTTCTGTTCGGACTGATCGTGCCCTGGTGGGTGCCTGCGGGCTACCTGCCCAATGCCCTGAACGACGTCGTCTGGTCGTCAGGGCCGCTGCTTCCCGGTCACGCGGTGGTCTTGGGAGACGATTGCAGCGCGTGCCACACCACCTCGTTTACCCGCGTAAAGGATGCGGCGTGCACCTCGTGTCACAGAGAGATAGCCGACCACACCCTGCCTCAATTTCATACGGCGGTTGGCCTCGACACCGTGCGCTGTGCGAGCTGCCATCAGGAACATCACGAACCCAGCTACCTGACGATCACCGACAGCGAGCTGTGTACCGATTGTCACGCGCAGCCTGACTGGCCACAGCGGTCTACAGAGCAGGTGGGCGCTTTCAGCGGAGCTCAACACCCGCAGTTTCGACTCGATCTGGTGACACCGACCTCGATCGACCCGGGTTCCAGACAAGCCTACGACTGGGCTCGGCAAAGCACCGCGTTCGACACGGCGGTAGAGCAATCGAACCTGAAATTTCCCCACGACGTCCATCTCGATGGCGGGAAGGTACAGGATCTTGCAACCGCACAACCCCTCTCGTGCGCAACCTGCCACGCACTGCAAGCAGACGACGAGCATTTCGCACCCATCAACATGGAACGGCATTGCCTCGACTGCCACAACTTGAAATTCGATCGCGCCGCGCCGTTTCGCAACCTACCCCATGGCAACCCCGAGGAAGCGATTTTGACGATGGAAGGTCACTTTCTCAGAGCCTACACGCAAGACAGAGAAACCGGCGGCACGCCCCGGCGCCGCTTGCCCGACCGCGAAAACGACGCGGGCCGGTGTACCGACACGCCCCGGGCATGTGCCTTACAACGGGCAGCCTTGGAGGCGGAAAATCAATTCACCAAAAGCGGATGCATCACCTGCCATCAAGTCGTCGACAACGGCGCCGTGGACTTGGTTGCCCGCTACCACGTCGTACCGATACAACTAACCGACGATTTCTTTCTAAACGCACGTTTCGATCACCAGGCGCATCTGACGCAAACCGACATCAGCGGAGACGAAGCCTGCGTCTCGTGCCATCAAGCCACTACATCCACGACGAGCGCCGACATACTCATTCCCGGTATCGAACAGTGTTTGACGTGTCACGATGCGCACTCGACAGAACAGCAGGTCGAGCTCGAATGCGCGTCTTGTCATGCGTTTCACCCATCGCCGGAGTTGAGGAGTCTTTTGACTCTTCAACAGAAGACGCGATGAAACGAATTCTTGCATCCGTGCTTCTTTGTGTGCTCACCGCCTGCGGCGGTGGTTCCGGTGGCAGCCGCATCGGAACCGACACGACTACCGGCAACTGCAGCGGCAGTTGCGCATCGCCAACCGCCTTTCTAAGCGTCGCCGACGTCGAACAAATCATCGCCCAGGCGGTCGCGGAAGCGAGCACACAAGGGCTCGACGCAACCATCGCAGTGGTCGATCGAGTGGGCAACGTGTTGGCCGTGTTTCGCACCGGTGCGCAAACGACGCTGATCGCGACTGCGATCGACGGCAACGGAGACGCGGTTGTCAGCGGCGGCTTGGAAGGCATCCGTTTACCCGTTGCGATCGCGCCGATACCGCTCGACGACCAAGCTTCGATCACCAAGGCCATCACCGGCGCGTATCTATCATCGGAGGGTAATGCCTTTACCACGCGCACGGCTAACCAGATCGTTCAGGAACACTTCAATCCCGGGGAGACCAACCAACCCGGGGGGCCCTTGTTTGGCGTGCAGTTCAGCCAACTCGCGTGCTCCGATTTCACACTCGCTTTTCAAGGTGGGCTATCGAATGTTGGGCCGAAACGCTCCCCACTTGGCCTGTCCGCCGATCCCGGAGGCTTGCCACTCTATAAGGAGGGATCCGTCGTGGGCGGGGTTGGCGTCATCAGCGACGGTCGTTATGGCGTGGACGCGGTCATTTCCGATACCGATCGTTCAAGCGACGAATTGATCGCAGTTGCGGCGAGCTTCGGATTTGGTGCCCCACTCGATCGACGTGCCGATCGCATTACCGTCGAAGGTAAAACGCTGAGGTTCTCCGATGTCGACTTCTCCGATCTGGCTAGCGACCCCGCGATGGCGCCACCTTTTACGAGTCTGGGCCCCGCGGACGGTGATTTGGTTGCGGTGTTCGGCTACACCAATGCGGTGATCATCGCGGGTACCGCCTTCGGAGAGTCGCTCTCCGGCATTCGGCCCGACAACAACGTCGATTTTCCCGGTCAAGATGCATTCGTGTTCGTCGACAATGCCGATCAACCCCGCTTCGCCCCGATAGCCGGGACCGATGGGGGCCTTTCCGCCAACGAAGTTCGCACGCTGCTGAGCGAGGCACTCGAGGTGGCCACACGCGCTCGCGCACAGATTCGCCGACCGCTCGGCGATAACGCGAGAGTGACCATCAGCGTCGTCGATACCAACGGGGTCGTCCTAGGCATGGTGCGAAGCCGCGATGCACCCGTCTTCGGCGCCGACGTATCGCTACAGAAAGCCCGTACGGCAGCGCTGTTTTCCTCTGCTGCCGCTGCGGGTTTCTTGGCGTCACTGCCGAACGCCAAATACATCGAAACGCGGGATGGTTTCGTCGGCGCGGTCGACTCGATCGCGCTAGTCGACTACGTCACGGCGGCGCGGGCCTTTCTCGGCCAGCCCACGGCGCTGGCCGACGGGGCAGTCGCATTCTCGGATCGTGCCGGCGGTAACCTGTCGCGGCCATTCTTTCCTGACGGCATCGACAGCAGTCCGCCGGGTCCGTTCAGCAAACCGGCCGGCGCATGGAGCCCGTTCTCTACCGGCTTGCAGCTCGATCTGGCGATCAACGCCATTCTCCAGCACGTGCTGTTCGTCGCCGGCGCCCTTCTGCCCGACGTTGGCGGTAACTGCGCGGGCGTCGATCTAGCCGACGATCTGAGTTCGGCAGTTCCGACCCCTGGGCTCCCATTACATGCAGCCAACGGTACCCAAATCTTCCCGGGCAGCGTACCCATCTATCGGAACGCGACGCTGCTCGGCGGCATCGGTGTGTCGGGAGACGGTATCGATCAAGACGACATGATCGCATTCCTAGGACTGCATAACGCAGGTGCAGTCCTCGGCACGGTCAACAATGCGCCAACGGCGATGCGCGCGGATCAACTGACGCCCATGGGCGTGAGGTTGCGCTACGTGCAATGCCCGCAAGCACCGTTTCTCGACAGTTCGGAGGACAACGTGTGCGACGGCAAATAGTCTTATCCGTCTGTCTAATACTGGCAGCGTGCGTCGCGCCGACCACGCCGTGGGCTGCTGCCGAGGTCTGTTACCAGAACGAGGATGGCCGCATCGTTACCCGCAGACGGCCCGGGTACACACGCGTGCCCTGTCCCGAAGCAACGCCCACCGACGCGACACCGGTCGTCGAGACCGAGGACGAGCAGTATCAGCGTCGCGGCACGGAGTTGTTGCGGCGCCCGGCGACGCAGGCCCGGAGCCGTACCCCGAACGCTGTTTCGCCGGTACCCAGACCCAGCGTCGAAGACTACGTCGCGCGCATACCGGTGCCCGACCGGTGGCGGATCGTCGATAGCATCGGCTACCAGGACCGTTGGTACGACCCGTACAACCGCAACACGTTGAAGGCCGATAATCCGGTCCATGGCGAGTGGTTTTTCAACTTCGGCCTGTTGTCCGACTCAGTGATCGAAATTCGTGACCTGCCCACGCCGGTGGGAGGCAACTCCACCGGCAAGCCCGGACAGATCGACGTATTCGGCAGCGGCGAGCAGTTAGTCGCCGTCGAGAACTTGGGCTTCGAATTCGTCTACTACAAAGGCGATACGGTATTCCGGCCTCCCGACTGGGAGTTTCGTTTCACACCGGTGATCAACGTCAACCGCGTCGAGCTCGATGAAATTCTCGGCGTCAACGTCAATCCCCGCGACGGGCGAACGCGCAACGACGAGCATGTCGGCATACAAGCCGCCTTTATCGACAAGCATCTACGCAACGTGTCGGATCGCTATGATTTCGATAGCTTGCGGATCGGTATTCAACCGTTCTCCTCGGATTTCCGCGGCTTTCTCTTCCAAGACAACCAGCTCGGGTTGCGCCTGTTCGGCAACCGCAAAAACAACATCTTTCAATACAACCTCGCCTGGTTCCGCCGACTGGAGAAGGACACCAATAGCGGACTGAACGACGTCGGCCAGGATCTGCGCAAGGACGACATTCTGTTCGCCAACCTTTACTGGCAAGACTTTCCCGTACGAGGTTTCGTCACGCAGGCCACCATTGCGCATAACCGCAACCGGGAGGATGAATTCTACTTCGACGAAAACGACTTCATCCAACGTCCCGCGTCAATCGGCGGCGAGCGAACGAGGGACTACGATGTCACCTACCTCGGGCTGAACGGCGACGGACACTTCAATCGTTTCAATCTAACCGCTTCGCTGTACTTCGCGTTCGGGGAAACGGATCCGGATACGTTTACAGCTGAAAAGTCGGACATCGCGAGTGTGTTTTTCGCTGCCGAGGCTTCGATGGACTTCGATTGGATCCGGCCCAGGTTGTCACTGCTCTACGCGTCCGGCGACGACGATCCCTACGATGACAAGGCGACCGGTTTCGACGCGATCTTTGAGAATCCGCAATTTGCAGGCGCGGACACCAGCTATTGGATTCGCCAAGCGCTGCCCTTGGTCGGCGGTGGACGCGTGGCGCTTTCCGGGCGCAACAGCGTGATCCCGAGCTTGCGGGCGTCGAAGGAACAAGGCCAATCGAACTTTACCCACCCCGGCGTGGTGCTCGTCGGGGCGGGCGCAGACCTCGACATCTTGCCGGAACTGCGGATGTCG
>CBDTZM010000101.1:0-6558 GCA_965364915.1 uncultured Pseudomonadales bacterium
TGACGAAGTGCTGCTCGCGGGCATCGGTGAGGTGATCGAGGAGCAATACAAGGTCGTCAACTTCAAGTACGAAATGCTGGTCATCGGCTACACCGCCGAGAAATGGGCCGGCAAGACGACCGAATTGCCGATGAGACGATGATGTACGGAACGGAACGAAAGAAGACGAGAGGAAGATAGACGATGTCCCACGCACAACGCTGGACACGCTTGGCCGCCGTCGGGGTCGTGCTGGCGCTTTCGATCGGGTGCGCCGCGCAAAAAGCGTACAACCGTGCCGAGCGCGAAATGCGCCGGGAGAACTACGACAAGGCGGTGCTCGCCTACTCCAAGGCGTTGGCCATGGAAGGGGTCTATGCGGCGGTTTCAGGCACCGACTTTCCCGGCGGCGCAAGTGGGGTGCGTGAAGGCGGTCGTGACGTCAGCGATGTCGCCAAGAACATCATGGCCCGCGACAAGGCCCTCTACCACGGTCATGCGGTTGCCGCGGTCGCGGCGACGTCGTTGATGATTGCGGAAGCGGCGCTTGCGGCGATCGACGTCGAATATGAAGCGTTACCGCCGGTTCTGGATATGCTGGCGGCGATGGATGCAGATTCGCCACTGCTCAACGACAACAACTTTACCCAGAATCTGCCCGATAAACCCGACAAACCGAGCAACATCGCGTCGGTTACGGTGCTGACGCGAGGCAACGTCGATGAAGGCTTCGAACAAGCCGACGTGATCGTCGAGGGAGAGTACCGCATTCCGATGGCGCACCAAGGCTACATCGAGCCGCATGCCTGCACGGCGACCGTCAACGAAGAAGGCAAAGCCACGGTTTGGTGTTCCACCCAGGGACACTTCGAGTTCCGCTCGTTGACGTCCAAGATTCTCGACTGGAAGATCGGTGATCTGAAATTCATCGCCTCGGAAATCGGCGGTGGGTTTGGCGGCAAGACCACGGTGTACCTGGAACCGGTCGCGGTGCTGCTGTCGAAGCTCGCCGGGCGTCCCGTGAAGATGATGATGTCGCGCGAAGAGGTATTTCGCGCGACCGGTCCAACGTCCGGAAGCGTGTGCCGGGTCAAGGTGGGCGCCAAGCAGGACGGTACGCTCACTGCCGCGAAGGCGTGGTTGGCGTACGAAGCGGGGGCGTTTGCGGGTGCGCCGATCGGTCCCGGTGCGATGGCGATCTTCGCGCCCTACGATCTCGAAAACTTCCACGTCGAAGCCAACGACGTGCTGGTCAACAAACCCAAGGTTGCCGCCTATAGAGCACCGGGCGCGCCTCAGTCCATGCATGCGATGGAGATCGCCCTGGACGATATCGCTCGTGAAATCGGCATGGATCCTCTGGACCTGCGTTTGAAAAACGCCGCAAGCGAGGGCACGCAGGCGCCTTATGGCCCGAAATTCCCGGCCATTGGGTTCATAGAGTGCCTCGAAGCCGCCAAGGCGCATCCGAACTATACGGCTCCCGTGCCGGAGGGTGCAGGCCGCGGGGTCGCGGCCGGTTTCTGGTTCAACATCGGTATGCAATCCAGTGCTGAAGTGCGCATCAACGAAGACGGCAGCGTCATCGTCATGGAAGGTAACCCTGACATTGGCGGCTCGCGCGCGTCGATGTGTTTGATGGCAGCCGAAACGTTAGGCGTCGACTACGAACGCGTGAATGCCTATATCGGGGACACGGACAGCACCGGATTCTGCAACGTTACCGGTGGCAGCCGTACGACGTTTGCGACGGGTATGGCAGTCGTGCAAGCGTGTGAGGACATCATCGCCCAGTGCAAGGCACGCGCCGCTGCGACTTGGGGCGTCGATGAAGATCAGGTCGAGTGGCAAGACGGACAAGCCATTCCCGCGCCCGGCGTCAACGCCGACGTCACACCGATGAGCCTTGCCGACGTCATGGCCAGCGCACCGAAAACCGGCGGTCCGTTGCTGGGACGAGCCTCGCTCAACGCATCAGGCGCCGGTGCGTCGTTCTCCGTCAACATTGTCGACCTCAGGGTCGACCGAGAAACGGGTAAGGTCGACGTGCTCGGGTTCACCGCCATTCAGGATGCCGGGACGGCCATCCACCCCGCGTATGTGGAAGGCCAGATGCAGGGCGGGGCCGCTCAAGGGCTCGGTTGGGCGCTGAATGAGGAATATATCTACGATGCCAATGGCGTGATGGAAAACGCCGGATTTCTCGACTATCGGGTGCCGGTGGCATCGGACTTGCCAATGATCGATTGCCAGATCATCGAAGTGCCGAATCCCCGCCATCCGTTTGGGGTGCGCGGCGTTGGCGAAACGCCGATCGTCGCACCGCTGGCCGCCACTGCCAACGCGGTTCGGGATGCGACAGGCATTCGCATCAACGACCTGCCGTTGTCGCCGCCGAATATTCTCGCGGCGATCGATAGCGATTGACGAGGTGAAGACAGGTCCGCGGTGCGGGCCTGTCGCGGTTGCATGGCACGCATCGTATTTCCCGATCACTTGCTCCCGGCTACGGGCGGCGAGCGGGAACTCGAGGTCAGCGTCGAGAACTACCGTGAGCTAGTCGGATTACTCGAAACGCGTTGGCCGGGTATCGGCGAACGGTTGACCAAGTCTGCCGTCGCGATCGACGGGCAGATATACCAGGATGCCTTTCTCGAGCCCATAGAGCCGAACAGCGAAGTGTTCTTCATGTCCCGCATCGAAGGCGGCTAAAGGGCATACTCGGACAATAAAACCTGAAATATATATAGTTTAATCAACTAGTTATAGACCATATCTAAACTAATTATGTGATATTGAACTGCTCGCCGTCGACGCCGAGGTGCAGAAACCGGTTGTGCACGGCCAGCATGCCCTCGAACGGAGCGGTCCAGATTGCCCGAATCGCCGGGTGCGTGTCGTTCCCAAACAAACGCCAGCCCGTGCGTTCGAGCGTCGCCTCGTCGCGCACGATTTGATCCCCGGACGCGACCCACAAGGCTTGCAATAGCGCAGCGAAAGAAATCGCATCGCTGCCTTCATGGGCGAGCATCGATGCGATCTCATCGTAGCAATGCATGCCGATCTGCAAGCCGCAGAGACGTCCGATGCGCAAAGCCTCATCCGCTCCCAGCAGTTCGATCAAGACCGGCAAGGCGCTTTTGATGTATGCCATGGCGTAGTTGCGGTACGCCTTGGCCCGGCGCTCCTCAGGCCAATCGTCGACGTCCAATTTCGGTAGGCTGTCTACGTCGATGGCTGGGCAGTCGAGGTCCGGACGAAACGCCAAACACTCTTCAGGTGCCAGGTCGTGGTCGTATTCGAGGTAGTAGCCCTCCAGACCCGGCTGACCGTCCACGGTAGTTTTGGTACAGACGAACCCGAGCCGCGGATTGCCTAGCGTCACACCGTTGTGCGCGTGCCACCCGCGCAACATCGCGCGGTTGACGTTGCTCGGAATGCCGCAGATAGCCGTCCCTTGCCAGATCCATCGAGGCGGTGGGTAGCGTATCCAAGCCTTGGTGGCACTTTCCGCCCAAAACTCCACCTTGACGCCGCCCAGTTGATTGGAGAAGTAGTGGTACTTGGCTGCCGCGACGGCGTGCGGTTCGCGATCGAGCCCCAGCTTGGTCAGACCCGGTAAGAACTTTTCCAGATGCTGCGCGCGAAACAGACGGAAGACGAATTCCTCGGCCGTAGCGGCGTCTTTGCGCGCGACGAGCATCAGCACCAACCCGGTGAGCCACGAGTGGTACAGATGAGCAACGGCCTCGACGGCCGTGACTTGGCGCTCTCGGTTGGTGTCCTGCACCGGGCTACTATGCCATCCTTCAACGTATGGGCAAGCTCGTTAACCTCGGGTCGCTGTGCATCGACCACGTCTATCAAGTCCCAAATCTGTCGCAAGCGGGGGAGACGGTCGCCAGTTTCAACCATGCGGTATTCGCCGGCGGCAAGGGGTTGAACCAATCCCTCGCAGCCGCCGGGGCCGGTGCGCCGGTGCGCCACGTCGGGTGTATCGGCAACGACGGCCAGTTCCTCCTGGACACGCTCACAACTGCCGGAGTCGATGCCACTGGCGTAAGACAGGTCGACGAGGGTTCGGGGCACGCGGTCATTCAGGTCGACCCAGCCGGACAGAACACCATCGTGATCGCTGGAGGTGCCAACCGTTGCGTCGGCGCGGTCGATATCGAAACCGCACTGGCGCCGCTCGAAAGCGGCGATTGGTTGTTGCTGCAAAATGAGATCAACGACCTGCAGGCTGTGCTCGACGCTGCCCGCGGTACACCCGCCAAGGTTGCCTTCAATGCCGCACCGGCCGATGGCCGCGAGCGCGATTACGACATGAGCGCAGTGGATCTCTTGATCGTCAACGAGATCGAAGCCGCCGCACTGTCGGGCCATGCGCACCCTGATGCGGCGTTTGCTGGATTGCGGGCGGCGTTGCCGAGCACCGAGGTCGTGTTGACGCTAGGCGACCAGGGGCTGGTCTACAGCGAGGGTTCGGCCATGCAACGCCTGCCGGCGTTCGCCGTCTCTGTCGTGGATGAGACGGCGGCCGGCGACGCCTTCATCGGCTTCTTGATGGCCGGATTGCTGGGTGGCATGACGATGCAACAAGCACTCACTCAGGGTTCGGCAGCCGGTGCCGTTGCCGCCACGCGCGCCGGTGCCGCGTCCTCTATACCTCAGCTAGCCGATATCCAGCCTCTGCTAGCGTGAGTATCGTGAGGTGTCTCAGTCGAATGTGATCCCGGTGATCTGCTGCAGCTCATCAATCGCTTGGTCTTCGGAGAGCACCTTTATAGTCTGCATGCCGAGCGCTCGCGCAGGTTTCAGATTGATACCGAGATCATCGAGAAACGCGCAAGCGTTTGGGGGAACGCCCAACCTGTCGCAGGTCAGCTGATAGATTTTGGGATTGGGCTTGCGGATACCCTCGACACTCGACTCGACGACCAAATCGAACAGTTGCATGACCTCGCCGGTTTTGGACTTGCGTTCTTGACTGTTGGCCATCCCCGGTCCTTGCCCGGCTTTGATGTTGTTGGTAATGCAGGCGACCTTGAAGTGTTGCTTGCAGCGTTTGAGAACGTTGACCATGCGTGGTCTGAGGTCGCCGCTCAACAGTTCGACCACCTGCCTGCCTGACACGTCGTGGCCTTGCGCACGCGCTTCGCATGCGAAAAGCGTGTCGAATTCGTCGAGCGTCACACGTGACGACTCGAATTGTGCCCAGGCGTTGCTTTCCGGATTGGTCGCGTTGATCGTGCGAATGAAATCCTCGGGCAGCCCGTGCCGCGCCTCGAATCGGTTGAAGGCTTCGAAAGGACTCGTGGTCAATACACCGCCGAAGTCCCAGACGATGGCTTTGATCTCATTTGACAAACGACTCTCCAGACAATGGTGCAACCACGAGTTCCCCTTTGACGGAAACGCAAAAGCGGCGAATACTAACTTGTATGGCGTTGATGGCAAACATGCGCAGCGTCCGTTTGCGGCGGACGCGGGCAAGGTTGTTGTGGTTTTGGATTCCCGTCGCAGCATTGTGTTGGTTGGCTCCGATCGAGCTTGCGCCTGTGTGGGGTCTGCTCGCGAGTTTTTTGAGTTTCGCGTTCCTCGATGAACGCGACCAGGGGAGTCGATGGATTTACAAGAAGCGGTAACGATCGTCACGGGATCCTCCTCTGGCGTTGGCGCGGCTTGCGCGCGCCAGTTGGCGGAGGCCGGCTGTAACGTCGTCATCAACTACGCTCACAACGAGGCAGGCGCTCGAGCCACAGAGAGCGCCTGCCTCGAATTCGGCGTTGAGGCCGAGGTTGTGCAAGCCGATGTCGCCGACGACGCGGATTGCCGGCGCCTAGTCGCGGCGGAGGCGAGGTGGGGCAGGCTGGATGGCTTGGTCAACAACGCCGGCACCACAAAATTCAATGCGCACGACAATCTCGACGGTCTGGACAGGCAGGACTTTCTCGATATCTATTCGGTGAACACCGTCGGCCCCTACCAGATGGTGCGCGCTGCAGCGCCCCTCATGCGCCAAGGTGGCCAAGGTAGCATCGTCAACGTGGCATCCATCGCCGCGGTCATGGGCGTCGGCAGTTCGATTGCCTACGCCGCGTCCAAAGGCGCACTGGTGACTATGGGTCTGTCGCTCGCGCGCATCCTGGGGCCCGAGATTCGCCTCAATACCGTTTGTCCCGGCTTCATACAGGGCGATTGGTTGGCCGCCGGCATGGGCCAGGACAACTACGACAGAGCCAAGGGCTACCTCGAGAAGAACACGCCTTTGCATCTGACCACCACGCCCGATACTGTGGCCGAGGCGATCATGTATTTTCTCGGCGGTGCAGGCGTCGTGACCGGCGAGACGTTGATTTTGGACGGCGGCCACCATCTCATGCAGACGCCGTTGGCGCGGCGTTGAGTAGCAAGCAAGATAGAAGGAAGGAGGATCGATCCATGGGACAGCCAGTACAGCTTAGGTCGGCAGACGGCTTTGGTTTCGCCGGTTACGAAGCATTGCCGGAGGGTGATCCCAAAGGCGCGGTCGTGGTGATCCAAGAAATATTTGGGGTCAACGGGCACATACGAGAA
>CBDTZM010000102.1:0-6495 GCA_965364915.1 uncultured Pseudomonadales bacterium
ACGGCTTGCCGTCGACCAGCACCACATCCGCCGTAAAGTCGAACTCGCCTTGATTGGCGAGTATCGAAGAACCAACTCCGTATCCGTCGCATGGAACGCCATCTGACTCGAACGCCCGAATTCGATCTGGCGTGAAGCCGCCGGAGACAATGATGCGAACGTGATGGAACGCCTCTTTGTCTAACGCGTCGCGGACCATGCGTACCAACTTGGCGTTGACACCGTGGAGGCTCGGGTCGTCGCCGAGGGGTTGCAGCGACTTATCGACTAGCGACGCGGATGTATCCAAGCGCACGCCGCCCAACCTGTCACCGAGAGCCCGCGCAACCTTCAGCGATGTGCTGACGCAGTCGTTGTCGAAGTCGACCAGTGCGATCACGCGCACACTCGAATCGATGTGTTGCGCAAATTTTTGCGTTGCCAGGAGCGTATCGCCTGCGTACGCGGCAATGAGTGCATGGGGAATGGTGCCTGCACCAAGACCGTCCCAAATCAGGGCTTGTGCGTCGGTCGAGACGTCGGTGGCACCACCGACCTTGGCCGCGTACCCGTCTCCGGGCTGCGTCAGAAAATGATCGTGCCGCGCCGCAAAGTACATAACCTCTTTGCCGTCGGCCGCCATCACGACTTGATGGGTAGCGGTCGCAATACGAGTGCGCCGTGCGAGTACCCCTAGGATCAGCGTTTCAACGTGCGCGAAGAGACCGAGCGACCCCTCGATCGTCATCGCGGTCTCCCACGGGTCGATGGCATCTCCGTCGTACAGCGCCTTCACGTCGAGGTCGGACCAGGGATCGACGGCGACCTTCAAGATTGCGATGGCTTCGTCCATGCCTGCCAGCAACCCGGCACTGCGGCAGAATACTTGCATCGTGACGACTGGATTGTGGTGGTCGTCGCGCAGTATCTCGCGCGTGCGAACGAAATACTTGTCGCTGTAAAACCCGGCGCTCAAGCGCTCGACCGGTAAGTCGAACATTTCGGGTCCTAAACGTTGGCGGTGAGGCATCGGACGCTACCCGTGGGTGCCCTCTAGACGGCGTTCAGTCCACCGTCGATCTGAAATTCGGAACCGGTGGAATAGGAACTTTCTTCGCTAGCGAGGAACAAGGCGAGATTGGCGACTTCTCGCGCGTCGGCGGGGCGCCCCATGGGCGTACCCTTTATTAGCTGCTCGGTTCCGCGCGGTATATCGTCCAGCATGTCGGTCTCAATCACGCCGGGGTGAATGGAATTGACGCGCACGCCGTGCCGCGCCAATTCGACGGCCGCCGTTTTCGTCATGCCGCGCACGGCCCATTTCGATGCGCCGTAGGCGATGGCGCCCGGCGTGCCGGTCATGCCGGCGACCGACGAGATATTGATGATCGATCCGCTGCCTTGCTCGCGCATATGTCGGCCGATGACTTTGAGCCCGAGGAACACCCCAGTGCAATTGATATCCATCACTAACTCGAATTCTTCCTTCGGTGTGTCGATGAGTTTGTTTGCCCGGAATATTCCGGCGTTGTTGATGAGCACGTCGATCTGACCGCTCACGGTGGCGATCTCGTCGACAAGCGACAGCCATTCCTCTTCCTGCCTGACATCGAGATGCCGATACTCACAGCCGATGGTATCTGCCGTTGCCGATCCTTGTTCGTCCAACACATCGGCGAGCCACACCGCGGCGCCTTCGGCTGCGAACAGTGCGCCTTCGGCGGCGCCTTGGCCGCGCGCGCCGCCCGTAATCAAGCACACCTTATTCGCTAGTCGTCCCATATTCGCCCCTCGATGCTCGACCTATAAACCCATGAACCGTTTCGGATTCTCGTAGACCACTTGTTCTGCAACTCGATCGCCTGCCGAGTCGAAAGTGCTTTGCGCCTCAAGGTAGGCGCCAGGGTAAGTGGAATCGAAGTGCGGATAGTCCGAGCCCCAGAGCACGCAATGCCCCAGACTTTTGTCGAGCATCCAACTCAAGCCCTTGCCCTCATCCGCTTCCATGGAGACGAAGCACTGTTCGGCAAAGATCTCCGACGGCCTGCGCTTCAGCCAGGGCGTATGGTGCCCCATGACGTCGAAGTGTTCGTCCAACCGATCGAGCCAGTACGGAATCCAGCCCAAACCGCTCTCGAAAAAGCCGACACGGAGTTTGGGGAAACGATCGAGGACGCCCCCGGCAATCATGTCCATGACCACCGCCATTTGCCCGAAAGGGTGGGCGATCATGTGATCGTAGAACACGTTTTCGCGGTAGCGACCGGTCGAGAAGCTCTGCATCTTGGAGCCAAAGCTGCCGTGGATGCCGATGGCTAGATCGTCGTCTACGGCGACCTGCCACAACGCGTCACACGCAGGGTCGTAAAGCGCGAGGTCGCCGAAACGTTCGGGACGGCTCAAAAACCCGGTCAAGCCAAGGGCTCTCACGCGTTTGGCTTCGGCCACGGCCAAATCGATGTCCTGCAACGGTACGATGGCCATGGCAAACAGGCTGTCTGGGGCAACCTTGCAAAAGTCGCTGATCCAATTGTTGTACGCGCGGCAGGTTTCCGCCGCGATCTTGGGGTCTTTGACGTCTCCCCAGAGCAAGTGGATCGACGGAAAGAACAAGGCTCGATCGATCTGTTCGGCTTCCATCACCTTGATGCGCTCGGCCGGATCGTAGCTGCCCGGCAAGATGTCCGCCCACGTTAGGTCTTGCCCGGGGGCCATGCCGCCCGGAATGCAGGCCGCCGCCGGTCCGGTACCGGCGCGGGCGTGACGTTCGTCGCCCTCGACGAAGAGAAAGCTCTCCCGTCCTTCCGTGCGTACCTGCAGTACCTGATCGCGGTACTTGGATGCCGTGTACTCGGTCCACACCAGTTCTGGTTCGCAGATGTGGCCGTCGCCGTCGATGACGGTAGCTGGTCTCGTCATGATGATGTCCCCCGCCAACAATTCTAGCCTACACTAGTGCCTCGGTGGGAGGAGAGAAGACCTATGAGCGAAGCAACGGTATTGCGTTATGAGGTCGACGAGCACGTCGGTGTCATTACGCTTAACCGCCCGGAGGCGATGAACTCGTTGACCTATCAATCCTATATGGAGTTGGAAGATACGGTACGCGAGTGCGAGGCACGGGTGCTCGTCATCACGGGGGAAGGCCGGGCGTTTTGTGCCGGCGACGACGTCAAACAGATTCTCGGCAACCCGGCGCCGGCGCCGGCGGAGTTTGCCGAGCGCGCCAAACGCAGCGGCGGCCTGACGCCGGCGGCGGACGCGCTACTGAGTACCGACATTCCGGTGATCGCCGCGGTCAACGGACCGGCGGTCGGTTGGGGCATGGAACTGGCGTTGATGGCAGATATTCGGGTGGCTTCGGTCAACGCCAAATTTGGCGAGTTGTTCGTCATTCGGGGGCTGTGTTGCGATGCGCCGGGACTTGGTCGCCTGGCGTCGTTGGTCGGCCGCGAACGTGCTGCCGAGTTGCTGTTTACCGGGGAGGTCATCGATGCCGAGACCGCCAAGGCCATCGGCCTTGTCTCGCGCGTGGTGGAACACGAACTGCTGATGCCGACGGCGCTGCAGCTTGCCGCCAAGATAGCGGCCAATCCACCGCTGGCCGTACAGGCACTCAAAGCGGGGTTGCGCCGCACCGTAGAACCGGATTGGCAGGACACCGGCAGATGGGCCAGCGAGCAGATCGGCCGGTTGCGCAAGACCGAAGACTCGGCCGAAGGCATCAAGGCCTTCCTGGAGAAACGCGATCCGGTATTCGTCGGCCGGTAACGCTACCCCGTCCACCCGGGCCCGACACGATCTTGGATCTTGCCATCGATCTCGAGATCGACGCGGTCCGTGTAGAACGCGACGTAATCCGTGAGCGGCAGACACTCGTCAAACGGTTCCCGATAGCTCCACATCGCGTCGTCCAGGTCGCCGTCGGCGGTAGCGATGGTCCAATAGCTCGCGTTGCCCTTGAACGGGCAAAACGTCGATGTTTCGGTGGCCGTGATGATCGAGGCGTCGACGTCTGCCAGCGGCAGATACCACACTGGCTGATGTTTGGTTTCGGTGACCGCCACCGCATGGGTGGTGTCCGCAATCACGGTGGCGCCTGCCAACACCCGCAAACGCACGTCCTTTGCCTCGATGTCGACCGCATATTGGGGATGTTTTTCGAATCCCGGTGCAGGGTTGCTCATTGACCTATCCTCCCGAACGAGTTGAGATTGGCGGTTCAAAGTAAACGCAAATGTAGCACGAGTTTAGGGAGGGGTTTAATGGTCGCGGAAGCCAAACCGATAGGCGCGAACCGCTATCGAGAATCTTACGGCCGCTATCTGGAGGATTTCAGTGTCGGCGACGTTTACGAACATCGCCCCGGTAGAACGATCACCGAGTCCGACAACACGTGGTTCACATTGCTGACGATGAATCAGCATCCGTTGCATTTCGACCACGAGTACGCGGCGAAGAGCGAGTTCGGCCAGGTGCTCGTCAATTCCTGCTTGACCGTATCGATCGTCACCGGCATGTCGGTTTCGGACGTCAGTCAAAAAACCATCGCCAATCTCGGTTGGCAGGAAATCAAACTGACGGGCCCGGTGTTCATCGGCGACACGTTGTATGCGGAATCGGAAGTGCTGGAGATTCGCGAGTCGAAGTCTCGGCCTAACCAAGGCATCGTCAGCATTCGCACGACGGGCCGCAAGCAGAGCGGCGAACCGGTCATCGATTTTCGCCGCGCCATGCTGATCCCGAAACGCGGCCATGCGGTCGACGACCTGATCGACTACTGAACTCAGAGATGCAAAGCAGCATGAACGCCGATCAAGAACACATCATCTTGGACACGATCGACAAATTTTTGGCGAAGGATGTGGCGCCTGTCGCCCGGGACTTGGAACAGGCGGACGCCTACCCTCACGAAATTGTCGAGAAGATGCGCAACCTCGGCTTGTTCGGCGCCACCATCGGTGAGTCGTACGGGGGTCTTGGCTTGCCGGCGAGCACCTACGCCAAGATCGTCGAGCGTGTGTCTGCGGTATGGATGTCGGTGTCGGGCATTTTCAATTCACATCTGATCATGGGTGCGGCCATCGAGCGGTTCGCTACCGAGTCGATGAAGGAAGCCTATCTGCCGCGTATGGCGTCCGGCGAACTGCGCGGCGGTATCGCGCTGACGGAACCCGACTGCGGGACGGATCTGCAAGCGATCCGCACGCGTGCACGACGCGAAGGCGGTGAGTATATCGTCGACGGCACCAAGCAGTGGATCACCAACTCCGTCGAGGGCAACGTGTTAGCCGTGTTGGTCAAGACCGATCCCGACACGACGCCGGCGCACCGCGGTATGAGCCTGTTGTTGGTCGAGAAGCAATCCGGGTACCGCGCAACCAAGCTCGCCAAGCTCGGCTATCGAGGGGTGGATACCGGCGAGGTGTTGTTCGACGCGGTACGCGTGCCGGTGACCAATCTGGTCGGCGAGCAAGAAGGCCGGGGTTTGCAACAGATATTGTCGGGATTGGCGCTCGGCAGAATCAATGTCGCTGCGCGTGGCGTGGGTGTGGCTAAAGCCTCGCTCGACGCATCGCTGGCCTACGCCAAGCAACGTAAGACCTTTGGTCAACCGATCGGTGAGCACCAGGCGATTCAGATCAAGCTTGCCGACATGGGCACGAGGGTAGAGGCGGCGCGATTGCTGACCGAGCGCGCCGCCGCGGCGTATGACACCGGTGAGCGCTGCGATCTGGAGGCGGGCATGGCGAAGCTGTTTGCGAGCGAGGCGGCCGTCGAGAACAGCATGGAGGCGTTGCGCATTCACGGCGCCTACGGCTATTCGCCGGATAACCTGGTCGAGCGTTACTACCGTGATGCGCCGTTGTTGGCGATCGGGGAGGGTACCAACGAACTGCAGCGCATCATCATCGCGCGGCAGTTGCTCGAAAGGGCTTGAGGGGCGGCGTCAAGCCGCGTAAGAAATGCGCTCGGCGATGTGTTCGTCGATGACGGCTTGGGCACTTTCGCGACAACAACCGCAGCCCGTACCGGCGCCGAGCGTTTCGGCCAACTGCTCCAGATCGTGCACGCCATCGTCTGCCGCAGCGCGGATTTCGGTGTCGGTGACGGCCTTGCAGATGCAGACGTACATAGCGTTGTTGCGGTTGCGTCGAACGCTCGTATTCTAAATGATAATGATTCTTGATATCAAGTGCGGATGCTTCCCAAACGCAGGTGCATGAACATTTGCAAGACTATTGGCAATCGACAATAATTTTCATTAAAAATCAATAACTTACGGTTGATTTTACGGGCCGGTTGCGGCATTCTTGCGTGACTCGACTCGCCTAGGATGCCCATGCAACCCACAGACAAGGACGTTATCGTCCATCTCAACAAAGCGCTGAAGAACGAGCTGACGGCGATCAACCAGTACTTTCTGCACGCCAAGATGTACGAGGACTGGGGCTTGCACCGTTTGGCGGGCAAAGAGCGGGAAGAGTCCATCGACGAGATGAAGCACGCCGATGC
>CBDTZM010000103.1:0-6457 GCA_965364915.1 uncultured Pseudomonadales bacterium
GCAAAGCGCCAACACCCTTGGCTTTCAGGATCGCTACACTCGGTTCCTCGGGGAACTCGACTTGCAGCGGACCGAAGGCTCCGTCCAGATTCGCCAGCCAGTCACCGCCGGGTTGCGGGTTGGCGATAAGGCCAGCCACTTTCTCTCGTTGACGTTCGATCAACGCGGCCCGCACATCGTCAAGTTCACCATAGCGTATGCCGCGTTCATATAGCGTGCTTGCCAGTTCGAAACTGCCAACCGTTTGGATGCGGTTGGCGTACAGGTGTCTGATGTTTGCAAAAATGTCATGGCTAAAGCCGTCTTCCAAGTCCAACGCCAGCAAGGTTTCACTTTCGGCCCATAACAGGTTTTCCCACGCTTCATCGAACACAGGCGCTTCTATGAGTCGGGTGAGGCGGGCAACCTGCGCGTCCAGCAGGGTGGTTTGGCGCACCTCTTCCTTGACTTCGTTCATCTCCGGGTTGCCGTAAAACACCCCTACAGCCAACGCGATTGCGAACGCTGCCGCTACCGCGAACGCCGGCCGGGTGCGCCACGGCGCCGGATCGAATAGATTGTGTTGCACTTCGACCACAGAACCGGGGCGAGCATTGCGGTGAAAGGACAGACACTTCTCTAACACTCGCCATTGTCGACGCGACATGCGTTTGGGTTTTTCCGCACGCAATTGTTCCTTGTACGCGTCCTCCGCCGATAGTCGCCCAAACGGATGATGACCCGTCAATATCAAGTAGATGACGATACCCAACGAGTAGATATCGTCTCGCACTTCGGGATTATCGCCGTTCAACATCTCACGACTCGCGTACGCAGGCGTCAGCGCGGCCAAGCGAGCCGGGTCGAAGACCGTGTCTTCGCCTTGTGCGTGATTGATCTGTACCGCTCGGGCGATACCGAAGTCTAGGATCTTGGCATGGTTGGCCGACGACACGTAGACGTTGCCGGGTTTGAAGTCGGCGTGGATGATCGATTCTTGATGAGCGTAAGCGAGCCCCGCGCACATGCCTTCTATGACTTTCCAAGCCATGTCTTCCGGTAGGCCGGTCGGGTGCGAACGCAACAGATCTGCCAATTCGCGGCCTTCGAGAAGCTCCATGGTGATGAAAGGCACATCGCCGTCTTTATCGAAGTCGAAGATCGACACGATGTTCGGATGATTCAACGTCTGCGACTTCGACGCTTCGCGTTGCAACGCGATGAAAGCTTCCGGGTGCTCCCGGAAGTCGTTGTTCAGTACCTTGATCGCAACGAAAGGGTTGCGATCGCGTGCTTCAACCTTACGTAGATCCTTAGCCTTGAATACGGTGCCCATTCCGCCGCTGCCAAGCTTGTCTTCGAGACCAAAGCGATTCTTCAATACGCGCGGGGCCAGAGCGTCAACACTCGGCGCACCCCCGCTGTTGCGTTTCGAGATGCTGGAATCGTCGCGCAAGACGGTGACGTCAGAGGCTGGCGCCGATCTGCGTTCGTCGCTCATGACGCCTCCGCGCGCGCGACGATCAGCGTTATGTTGTCGCGAGCAGCGCCCGTCAGGCACTGCGCCATCAGCGCCTCCACCGAATCCGCTACCGTGCCGCGCGACAACTCTTCGCACAGCGCGGCGAAGGTAACCTCGCGGTACAGGCCATCGCTACACAGCAGGTAGGTGTCGTTCGGAAACACTTCGAATACCGCGAGATCGAGGTGCAACTCAGGTTGACCGCCTACGGCTCGCGTAATGATGTTGGTATCCGCAGACATCGCATCCGCTTCGGAAACAGCACCGACGTCCAGTAAGTCGGAGATCGGGTTGTGGTCACGGGTGATCTGTTCGAGGCGGCCTTCGCGCAACCGATACAAACGGCTATCGCCGGCCCACAGCGCAACGCCGGTTCTACCTCGGTTTAGCATCGTGACGACGGTGCTGCCGACCGTGCCGCCCTTGAACTGGGTGCGCGCATGCATCCGCAACCAGTCATTGACCTCGACCAACCGGTCTTCCAAGGCATCGACGCACTGTGACAGCGTTCCGGACAGCCCGAGGCTTTTGAGCTCGTTGGCGATCGCCTGGCTCGCGACTTCGCCGGCATCGTGACCGCCCATGCCATCGGCAACCGCCCACAGACCCACCTCGGGGCGTTGCAGCAACGCATCTTCATTGCATTCGCGGTGCTTGCCCGTATGAGTCTCGCCAGCGCTGTGCCACTCCAGGTTCATCTACCAACCTCAGGTATGTTGAAAACGGATGGCCGACTCTTGGCACAGCGGCTCGCCGAGACTGATGTAGCCTTCGCCCCACAACCGAATCTCGGCGCGGCGCACAAAGCTGATCCGTTCATCTTCGGTCTGGACGAAGGTACCATTGGTGCTGCGATCGACGAGAACGAAATACCCCTGGTCATGTTTGATGCAGGCATGGTCACGCGAGCTAAAAGGCCGAGCGACCTGCACATCGCAACCATCGGTTGCACCTAGACAAATTTTACTGTCTGCCGCGGCGTCGACGGTCAGCTGATGACCGTTCCATTCCACCACGAGCTGAGAACGCTCATGCGCATCCATGCTGCATCTCGGGAAGCTATGGGCTCGAACACCAAGAATAGGCGAGGGTCGTGCGGGTTAATGGGAACCAAGTCACAAGGGACGTCCAGAAGGTCCGCAATTACGCGGATTGCGGGTCGCGTCAGTGCATGTAGTTGAACATCTGGCGCCGATAGCGGCTGGCTAGATCCGAACCCTTGCCGAGCACCGCGAAGATCCGAATCATCGTCGTGCGGCCCACGTCGTCACGGAACTCGCGGTCGGTTTTGAGAATCATCATCGCCAGTTCCAAAGCCGTTTGAAAATGACCGAGCACCACCTCTCGAACGGCAAGCTGATAGCAAATATCGAGATTGTCGGGTTCGGTTTCGTGAACTCGCGCAAGCTCGTCGACACTCGGTAGGTCGACGGCTTCCTCCGCGAATTGTAAACGCGCCTGTGGCCGGTCGCGTTCGTCGACGTCCTCCGCGACCGTCGCCAGTGCGGTACGCGCACCTTGCAGGTCGCCCTTCAGAACCAACACGTCGGCTAGCTCGACACGAAAACTTGGGTTGTTGGGCTCCTCGTCAATCGATCGCTGCAGTATCTCGAGTGCGCCGTCGTAGTCACCTTGCTCGAGTGAGAGCGCCAGGCGCTCCTTGAGAAGAGCCCCCGACGACAACGTCAGAGTATCGAGCATGTTCCTCAACGTCGCCTCGGGCTGAGGTCCGTCAATCTGCTCGACAAGTTGACCGCCCTTGATGACCCGGATGCTCGGTAGCCCCTGCACGCGAAGTTGTTGGGCTAGTGTCTGATCTTCGGACACGTCCACCAAGCCCAAGAACACCTTGCCCTGATACTGAGCTACCAGCGCTTCGAGTTGCTGCTTGGTTTCCGCCGACGGCGGGACTTGCTCCGCCCAAAACAGCAACACGATGGGGCTCTGTTGAGATCGCTCGATGACGTCAGTCTGAAAAGACTCCGGCGCGACAGCGAAAACTTGACCTTCCATACCCACTAACTAGACGCATTACCGTAAGCAGCCGAAATACTACTACAAGTCGTCGCGTCGACGTGCGTCCAATCGATGCCCTCTTGTTGCGTCGCAAAATTCAGACTCGACACAATCGACTCGAACGGTGCGAACGTTTGACGCAAGAGATCCGCGTGATTGTTTTCTGCGCTTATGTGTCCGACCACGACCTTGAGCGTCGAGTGGGCAATCGCTGCCAAAAAGTCTCGAGCTTGATCGTTGGACAGGTGGCCGAGGTCGTTCGCAATGCGCTGTTTCAATCGCTGCGGATAGCGACCGCGCATGAGCATCTCGCGGTCGTGGTTGCTTTCCATCAAGAGCCCGCTGCAACCGGAATATTGCTCGATGACATGCGGCGTCACGCAACCCAGATCGGACAGAACTCCGATCTTGAAGCCTTCGTAGCGCAATACGAACTGAGTGGGTTCCCGCGCATCATGCGGCACGATCACCGGCGTGACGGTCACGCCGTTGACGTCGAACGGCTGATCGCCGTGCACGGCGCGGCCAATCAACTCGTTACCGAACGCCTTGATCGTTCCGTAGGAGGCGTATACGGGCAACGCGTACTTATAAGCAAGATCCGGCACGCCTGAGGCATGATCGGAATGTTCGTGGGTGACGAGAATGGCCGAGAGATTGCCCGGTTTTACACCGAGACGCCGAAGCCGCGCCTCTGCTTGCTTGAGCGTAAAACCGCAATCGACGAGAAATAGGCTGCCGCCAAGGGCGACCAACGTGCCGTTGCCGCGGCTACCGCTGCCTAACGAGGCGAATGCGGCTTCCAGCGTCAAGTGGCCCCACCGTTTCGCGCGTCCTCGCGCCTCAAACGGCCCCACCGCTTCGCGCGGTTACGCGCAATCAAGCGGCAAACTCTCGAATCAACACCAATACCTGCTGACTGAGTTCGGGTTGAATGGCATGTCCCTCAGCATCGCGTACCGTGAGGACGTGCTCCTGCTCGGATTCGCGGCTCAGCTGAATCAGCAGATCAAGTCCATCATCGTCGCCAAACGTAAAGAGCCGGGCAAAAAATCCAGGTTCCTCCTCCCCAGTCAAGACACTATCCGTGATGTTGACGTAGTAGGTGCCGGCGTCCCGGTTCTCGTCGATAACGTCGACATCGGCGTTGTTCAACGATTGCCCCAGGGTTGCCCACGCGCGTTCTTCATCCAGGTACAACCTCAATATCGGGTCACCGGCGGAATCGCGTTCGAGCACCGCCTTCGCTTGACTCGCAATCTCTTGCGCGACCATCGACTCGGTATGTTCGGCAACACGGGCTGCGATATAGGAACCCAGTTCGCGGAGCATAGCCCGTTCTGCGCTCTCCAAGTCGGAACTGGATAGCGTGAGATCCATAAGCGGGTCTGGCGGCACCCCAAGGCTGTCATTGGCGTGTCGCACATGGACTTCCGAAGTAAGCTGCCGCAGACCCTGTTCCACCCGCAACAGCAATCGATCGCTACCGGTGCTCACAGATGCCTCGGACCGTGCATCCTGCAAGAGCACCCGAATGACGTCCCGATATTCTTCATCGGTGACCACCAACCATTCGGTCGTGATACGGCCTTGCCCCGGCACTTCATGGGTTACGTCTACGCCGTTTTCAGCAAGAAATTGTTTGACCTTAGGCCAGACCGTCGTCGGTGGTTCCGGCACGACCAGCCAGTTTCGGGCTCCCAAACGCTGGATGCGTATCTCATCGCGGTTGTCGTTCGCGTAGATCGCGTCGGGTAGCGGCGGTCTTCCCGGGTAGTACGAAGAGTTCAGCTGAACCGGTATTTGCGGAATTGGGAATGGATCTTCGAGATCCACCGAGAGATCGTCCGGAATGAGAAGTTCCGGGCCTTCGCGTGCATCGATGTAGTCATCCGAACGATCGACGAACACGCCTTCGTCGTCCGAAAACGAGGCACACCCCCCAACCAAGGCGACACTGACCATCGCTAGCGGCAAGGTCATCTGCGGATAGCGCACTACAGCCCTCCCGCGGCGCGTACGCAATTCACAACTTCGTCGCGTCGGCTTTCGGAGAGTGCTACCAGCGGCAGGCGAATACCCTGGTCTATCTTGCCCATCGCATATAGGGCCCATTTGGCCGGGATCGGGTTGGTCTCGACGAACATAGCCCCGTGGACCGGTTGCAGCTTCTCATCCATCGCCCGCGCTTCTGCCACGTTGCCTTCCAGGTAGTTGCGGCAGAACTCGGTCATAGCCACCGGCAGTACGTTTGCCGTTACCGATATGGTTCCCAAAGCGCCGAGCTCCAGCATGTCGTACGTTTGTCCATCTTCGCCCGACACGACGACAAAATTGTCGTCACACAGTGCTTTGATCTCGGCGACTCGATTCGGGTCACCACAGGCTTCCTTGATACCCACGATGTTGTCGACGGGCGCGAGCCTGGCGACGGTTTCTGCACTCATGTCGCACGCCGTTCGCGACGGCACGTTGTACAACACCAACGGCACGGTACAGGCATCGGCAATGGTTTTGTAATGCTGGTACAAACCCTCTTGGGTCGGTTTGTTGTAGTACGGCGTGACCAGGAGGCAGGCGTCGGCGCCAAGCTGCTCGGCCTCTTGCGTCTGGTGCATAGCCTCTGCCGTGGCGTTGCTGCCGGTTCCAGCGATCACCGGGATTTTTCCCGCCACGATCTCGATGGTGCGTTTGATGACCGCTAAATGCTCGTCGGTGGTCAGGGTGGCGGATTCGCCCGTCGTTCCCATTGGTACGATACCGTTGGTCCCGCTATCCAAGTGCCAACCGATGAGTCCTTCGAGGGCCGGCCAATCGACCTCGCCGGTTGCGGTCATCGGCGTCACCAGGGCAACTATGCTGCCTCTCAACTCCAATCTGATCTGCCTATGGTCATGAGGCCGGCAATGGTACTTGGGACCAAACCTCGAAACTAGCCCT
>CBDTZM010000104.1:0-6437 GCA_965364915.1 uncultured Pseudomonadales bacterium
CTTTGCCCGAGGTTGGTGTGTATATGTCCATGGTGAGGTCAAATCCACCGGGTGAAGCCCATAAGATATCCTTGGACACAGTGTATTTGTCAGGGTTGTTGTTTTTGGTTAGTTCTGGGATCTCGGAACATGAAAACAGCGAAAACGCGATCGCGAGACAACAGGTTAGCTTTTTGCCGTTCGATAGATTGGCAACGAGCTTCGTTTGAATTAGCAGGTCCCGTAGTCGCTTCATCCGGCCGTGCCTTAGTACTTATATGATTCCGGCTTGAACGGGCCGACTTGCTCCACGCCGATGTAGTCGGCTTGGTGTTGGGTCAGTTGCGTCACGGTACCGCCAAAGCCCTCGACCATTAGTTGTGCGACCTCCTCGTCCAGCTTTTTCGGCAGCACCTCCACGGTGATGGGCGCGCGCTGATTCTCCGGTTGGTCGGCCCAGCGGTCGTGGTAAAGGTGAATTTGCGCGAGCACCTGGTTGGCGAACGATCCATCCATCACTCGGGACGGATGACCCATGGCGTTGCCGAGATTCACGAGGCGCCCTTCCGATAGCAAAATGAGGTAGTCGCTCGGATCGTCGCTGCGAAATACTTGGTGCACTTGATCCTTGACCTTGTCCCAGCGCCAGGTGTCGCGCATGTATTGGGTGTCGATCTCGTTGTCGAAGTGTCCGATGTTGCAGACGACGGCGCCGCGTTTGATGCTCTGTAGCATACTGCTATCGCAGACGTTGCTGTTGCCGGTGCAGGTAACGATCAAGTCCGTGTCGCTCAACAGACGTGTGTTGATGTCTTCGACCTGGCCCGTGTTGGCGCCATTGTTATAGGCGGACACGACTTCGAAACCGTCCATGCAAGCCTGCATGGCGCAGATTGGGTCGATCTCGACCACGCGCACGATCATGCCCTCTTGGCGCAGGCTCTGCGAAGATCCCTTGCCGACGTCGCCGTAGCCGATCACCAACGCGCGTTTGCCAGCCATGAGCATGTCGGTGCCGCGTTTGATGGCGTCGTTCAAGCTGTGCCGGCAACCGTAGCGATTGTCGTTCTTGGATTTGGTCACCGAATCGTTGACGTTGATTGCCGGTACCTTGAGCTCGTTCGTTTGCATCATCTCAATGAGGCGGTGGACACCGGTCGTCGTTTCCTCGCTGACACCATGAATTTTGGCGAGCATGGCGGGGTAGGTGGTATGGATCATCTGCGTGAGATCGCCGCCATCGTCGAGCAGCAGGTTCGCATCCCACGGTTCGCCGTCCTTCAAAATGGTTTGTTCCAGGCACCAGTTGTACTCGTCTTCGGTCTCACCCTTCCAGGCGAACACGGCAATGCCTCGTTCCGCCATTGCCGACGCGGCGTGGTCTTGCGTGGAAAAGATGTTGCACGATGACCAGCGCACCTCGGCGCCGAGTTCCACCAGGGTTTCGATGAGCACCGCGGTTTGAATGGTCATGTGGATACAGCCGATGATCTTGGCACCCGCCAACGGTTGTTCCGCGGCATACCTCTTGCGCAGCGCCATCAAGGCCGGCATCTCGGCCTCTGCCAGCCTGATCTCCTTGCGGCCAAATTCGGCGAGGCTGATGTCGGCGACTTTGTAGTCGGTCATTTTGAGTCCTTTGAGTAACTGTGAATTTGAAGGCGAAAGCCGTTTTTCTGGGCGAGAAACTGCGACTGCGGCGAGGCGAAGCCGGCGTGTTCGGCCCAGCCGTTGAGTTCCCGCGGTTCGAAACCAAGCCATTGGTCACCGCACGCGAAACGCACCCATTCATGGTGGTGGTGGCACAACTCCGCGACGATCAACAGGCCGCCGGGTTTCATGACGCGGTGCGCTTGCTGAAAAAACTGACTGGGCGACGGCGTGTGGTGTACAACCATGGCGGCGATCACCAGGTTGTACTTGCGCACCCGCGGCAGTGCTGTGAATTCCCTTTCCATGAGAACCACGTTGGTCAACCCGGCGAGATGTTCACGGGCTTTTTCCAGCATGGCCGGCGCGCTATCGATGCCGACTACCGTGTCGAAGTCGCCGGCTAGTTCGGCAAGCAGCGTGCCCTCGCCCGGGCCCACTTCGAGCGCGGCGTACCGTTCCAGACCCGCGCTGCGCCAAGCATCCATGATGGTCGGCGCGTAAGCTTCCAATGGGCTGATCATCGTCTGCTGGCTTTTCAAGGCATCCGCATGGTGAGCGAAAAATTGTTCGCTGGCCTGGCGCCGGGCTTGGTGCACTTGTCTGATGCGGGTACTGACGTTGCTGGGAAGCTCGACGCTGTCCAACGCGGCGAACAGCGTTGCGCGAAGCTCGGTGGGTTGTGCGGTGGTAATCCGTCGATAGAAGATGCTGTTACCTTCCCGGCGTTTCGCCACCAGTCCGGCCACGTGCAGCACTTTTAGGTGGTGGCTCAATGCCGGTTGGGCGGTTTCGAAGATGCGGCAAAGCTCCAGTACGCCGAACGACTCTTCTCGAAGCGCCCGCAGGATCGCCGCGCGCAGTTTATCGCCGACGGCCTTGGTGACGAGAATGAACTCGTCCATAGTTGAATCGAGCGTGGAACGTTCTGCCAGCGCCATGGGTGGGTATCCTGGGACGGGTCGGGATGCTAACAGTGACTACCTACAATATCAAAATAATTTGATATTGGATTTTGAATCGATCGAAGGGACAATAGGCCGGCTTTGATCTTGAGGGGTATTTAGTGGCAGATTCCCAGCCTTCTGCGCGACGATTAGGGGAGGGCTTCACCAGCAAGCTGCCGGCAGTCGACACGACCATCTTTACGGTGATGTCGGCACTCGCAGCCGAAGAAGGTGCGTTGAACCTTTCCCAGGGCTTCCCGGATTTCGACGGGCCGCCGGCGTTGCTCGAGCGTGTGCAGTACTACCTCACGCACGGGTACAACCAGTACCCGCCGATGATGGGGATCGAGCCGTTGCGGGAGGCTATCGCAGTCAAAGTGAAGGATTTGTATGGCGCCGAGCCGGATCCGAACACCGAGATCACGGTCACGTCCGGGGCTACCGAAGCCCTATTCTGTGCCATCGCCGCGGTCGTGAACCCGGGCGACGAGGTCATCGTTTTCGATCCGGCCTACGACAGCTATGAACCGGTGGTCACCTTGCAAGGCGGGGTGACGCGCCACGTGCCGCTCGACCCGCCGTCCTATCGAGTGGATTGGGATCGAGTGGCCGATCTCATCACGCCAAGAACCCGATTGATCATATCCAACACGCCTCACAACCCCACCGGTACCGTGTGGACCACCGACGACATCGACGCGTTGCGATCGCTCGTGTCGAAGCACGATCTGTATCTCCTGGCGGACGAGGTCTACGAGCACATCATCTTCGACGGGCGCGAACACGTGAGTCTGTGCCGCTATGCGGATTTGTTCGAGCGCAGTTTCGTGGTGTCGTCGTTCGGCAAGACCTATCACACGACGGGTTGGAAAATCGGCTATTGTGTAGCGCCGGCGGCGCTCACCAGAGAGTTTCAGAAGATCCACCAGTTCGTCACGTTCACGTCGAATACGCCGGTACAGTACGGGCTAGCCGATTTTTTGCGTGATCATCCCGAACATCACCTCCGGCTGGGCGGGTTTTACCAGCAAAAACGCGATCTATTCTGCCGGTTACTCGAAGGCTCGAAGTTCGACGTTGTGCCAAGTGCGGGCACCTACTTTCAGCTACTCGGCTATGAACGTTTGTCCAACGAGTTGGACACCGACCTGGCCATGCGCCTGACCCGGGAAGCCAAGATTGCCTCGATACCGGTCTCCCTCTTCTACGAGGACCAGGCGGCGAGGGACCACCGCGTGCTGCGCTTTTGTTTCTGTAAGGACGATGACACCCTGCGGCAAGGTGCAGAGATTCTCTGCGGGCTGTAGATGCGCGATCGGTTGACAGTCAGTTTGATCCAGACCGCCACCCACTGGCACGATCCCGCAGCCAACCGCGATTTGTTCGACGATTGGTTCACTAAGCTGCCGGCAGACAGCGAGCTCGTGTTGCTGCCTGAGATGTTCAGTACCGGCTTTACCATGAGTTCGCGAGAAGTCGCAGAAGTCATGGGCGGACCGACGACTCGTTGGATGCAACAACGCGCGCTAGAGCTCGGTCGTGTGCTGTGCGGCAGCATGGTGATTCGCGATGGCGATCGATTCCTCAACCGTTTTTGCTGGGCGACGCCAGAGGGCGAAATTCAACACTACGACAAGCGACATCGCTTTCGCATGGCGGGTGAGCATGAATACTATGACGCAGGAGACGCGCGCATCGTGTTCGAGTTGGGCGGATGGCGCGTATGTCCGATGGTTTGTTACGACTTGCGTTTCCCCGTGTGGTTTCGGAACCGGGGCGACTACGATTTATTGCTTTGCGTCGCCAACTGGCCGGCGGTTCGCCGGGATGCGTGGAACGCTTTGTTGCATGCGCGCGCGATTGAAAACCAAGTTTATGTCGCCGCTGTGAACGTCGTCGGCGACGACGGCAACAACGTGACCTATGCCGGCGACAGTTCGGTTTATGGTCCCGAGGGCGAAACGCTGGTGGCGCCTTCGGGGGCGCCCGGCATCTTCTCCCATACGTTAGACAAGGCAGCGCTCGAGGATTACCGTGCTGCGTTTCCGGCTTGGCAGGATGCCGACCGTTTTTCTTTGACGGGTAGTGAAGGTGATTAGCGTGGTTGAAAGAACGTCGAAACGTGGCGCGTTAATGATATTCGCCATCCTGGCGGCGGGCTGTTCGGAAAACCCGGGCACGGGGGACGTCTCGGCAACCGAAGACGCGAGGCATCCGGGAGAGGAGGTGTACGGCCAGTTTTGCTTTTCCTGTCATGCCGCCGGCATCGCCGATGCGCCCAAGTTCGGTGATGCGGAATCTTGGCGGCCGCGCATTGCCAAGGGCCCGGCGTTGTTGCTGCAATCGACCGTCGAGGGTATGACGCCGGGTATGCCGCCGATGGGTCTGTGTCTGGACTGTTCGGAACAGGAGCTAGTGGACGCCATCGACTATATGGTGGTCAACAGCCAATAGTCGCCGGTTCGCCCAAAGCTTGGTCGTTTTGACTAACACCGAACAAGACAAACTTCAATAGATTCAATAAGTTAAGGTTGGCTCGAATCCTGCTTTACATAGCGCGGTAACAAGCGATCAGGGTAACCATGGCCAGATATCAGCCCGGAGACGTCGTCTCCAGACGCAAGGGCTTTCTAATGCACAAGGGCATCGCGCTGCGCGATGGCCGCATTTTGCACAACACCCCGTTTCTCGGTGAACACATCTGCTCGGTGGATGAATTTCGTGCCGGTCAGCGACTTCACGCTACCCGTTTGGAGCGCGACCAGCGCCATCGTGCGCTGCGCGCGGCGGACCGCGATGCCTCTAGGCCGTACAATCTGCTGACCAACAATTGCGAGCATACCGTCAATCGGGCGACTACAGGCGAGGCCACCAGTCCGCAACTACAGTCTTGGATAGCGGGTGTTGGGCTGGGGGCGGTCGCCTTTGCGCTGACGCGGCATCCGGCGGCTGCGGTTGCCGGCTATGCGCTGGGTCGCAGCGTGCTCAGTCAGATTCGTAAATCACGCACGCGCTGAAACGTAAGCTCTCTAACCTCTAAATTTCGAAAGCGCTCCCTGCAGGTGCGCAAAACGACCCGAATCCAGGCAGGGTCAATTTGTGCGCGTGTAGCATCAAGCGCTCACCGGCTTGTTCGGGCGCAGAGGGCTTGCCGTACAACGTATCACCGACGATCGGGTAGCCGATCCAGCTGAGGTGTACGCGTAGTTGATGAGTACGCCCGGTGAGGGGTTTGAGTATGACGCGGTCGCCGCGCCCGTCCTTGACGAGTCGGCATCGAGTGAGGCTCGCATGACCCTCGTTTGCTTGGGGAAGCGACCACCTGTTGCCCGAACGCGCGATAGCGTCGCGCTGCCCCGCGACGCGATAGCGGCTCTTGCGGCCCTTGCGTAACGGCAGATCGATGATACCCGTGCCGTCGAGTGGCAATTGGCCGACGACTCGAGCGACGTAGTATTTGTCGACGCGGCGCTCTGTGAACGCGCGCGTCAGCGCGCTTTGAGTTGCAGCGTTGAGCGCGACAGCCATGACCCCGCTGGTACCCTTGTCCAAACGATGGACTAGGCGGGGTGTTGGGTAGGTTTCCCGCAGCCGATCCCAGAGACAGGCTTGGCCGCTACGATCGGCCAGCGTCGAGACGTTCGTCGCCTTGTTGATGACGAGCAGATCTGCGTTTTCGAAGATGACGTCAAACACCAGCCAGATTTCGCGCAATAGCGAGCATGACCTGGGTGAATCGCGTCGTACGCTCGAGATCCACGGTCGCTGGCCAACGGTCATCCGGATGGTGGAACCAGCGGTTGTCGCCAAGAATCGACACGTACTGGCCACCGCCGTCATAGATGTTGCGCGCCTCTCCCA
>CBDTZM010000105.1:0-6426 GCA_965364915.1 uncultured Pseudomonadales bacterium
GAAAGATCCTGCGGACGGCTACCGCCTCCAGCGCGTGCCATATCCGGTCGGCCACCACCCTTGGCGCCGACTATCCCGCCGATCTCATTCACTAGCTCCGGCGCCGATATCTTGTCCGTCAGGTCTTGCGAAACGCCCGCCACTAAACTGACCTTGCCGCCGACGACTTGGCCCAGCACGATCACCGCCGAGCCCAATTTCGATCTCAGCATGTCGAGCGTCTGCATCATGCCTTTGGCATCGCCCTGAACTTCCGCAGCGACGACTTGAATACCCTCAACCTCCTGTGCTGAGCTAGCCAGATCGCTACCTTCGCCCGAGGCCAAGCGTTGGGTCAGATGTGCAACCTGTTTTCCCAAACGTCGATTCTCAGCGAGCAACTGGGCGACCCGGTCAACCAAGTCGTGAGGCGCGCTTTTCAATCTAGCGCCGATTTCGCCAAGGAGTTGCTGCGTTTCCTCCACACGAGCTAATGCGCCCACACCTGTCACCGCCTCGATACGGCGTACACCGGCCGCAATGCCCGTTTCGCTGGTGATTCTGCAGAGCCCAATGTCGCCGGTCCGCACGACGTGGGTACCGCCGCAAAGCTCCACGGAGTAATCGCCCCCCATGGACAACACACGCACCTCGTCTCCGTATTTCTCGCCGAATAGCGCCATTGCACCTTTGGCAATAGCATCGTCGTAGCTCAAGCGATCGACGACGACTTCACTATTGAGTTGAATCTGTTCATTGACCAATCTTTCGACTTGCACCAACTCATCCGGGGCAACCGGCTGCGCGTGCGAAAAGTCAAAGCGCAACCTTTCCGAGTCCACCAACGAGCCTCGTTGTTGCACGTGAGTGCCAAGAACCGCACGAAGCGCGGCGTGCAATAGATGCGTGGCCGAGTGGTTGAGACGTATTTGTTGGCGACGCGTGGCATCGACCGACGCCGTCAGTTCGGCACCGAGTTCGAGTTGCCCTTGATTGAGCACGCCGACATGGAGGTGCTGGTCGCCCGACGATTGGGTGTCATCGACCACGAACCGAACCGTTGCATTTGATAGAACGCCGTTGTCGCCCACCTGACCGCCAGACTCCGCGTAAAAAGGCGTGCGATCCAGTACCACGACGCCTGAGTCCCCTGCCCCTATTGCGGCAATGGGTCTCCCGTCCATGTCGAACAGGCCAACGACCTTCGTGGTATCGGTGACGCAGTCGTACCCGACGAAGTCAACTTTCGAATCTGTGTGGATACGTTGGCCCAACGTGAAACTAAATCGCGTCGACGCCCGGCCCCGGTCGCGCTGCTTTTCCATGGCGACTTCAAAACCGTCGATATCCACATCCAGGCCCCGCTCACGGGCGACGTCTGCGGTTAGATCCGTCGGGAACCCGTACGTATCGTATAACTGGAAGATCACGTCACCCGGTATACGATCTCCCTTCAGGTTGGCAATCGTTTTGTCCAGCAATTCCATGCCCTGATTGAGCGTCTCGGAGAATCGCTCTTCCTCTCTCAGTAGCGTGGTCGTGATGTCCGTCTGCTTGTCCTTCAACAGCGGAAACGCTTCGCCCATTTCAACGACCAGATCGTCGACCAACGCGTGGAAAAATGGTTCCCTGATCTCGAGCTTGTATCCGTGGCGCAACCCCCGCCGGATGATCCGGCGTAATACGTAATCGCGATCTTCGTTACCGGGTATGACGCCGTCCGCTATCAGGAATGCGCTCGAACGTAGATGGTCGGCAATCACGCGCAGCGAAGGATTGGCCAACATCTCGCGTTCGTCACTGAGTCCGGCAAAACGACCCGCCGATGCCATGAGACTGCGAAACAGATCGATTTCAAAGTTGCTGTGCACCCCTTGCAGCACGGTGGTGATGCGCTCTAACCCCATGCCTGTATCCACGCCGGGCTGCGGGAGTGGATGCAACTCACCGTCGGGAGCGCGATCAAACTGTGGAAAAACCAGATTCCAAAATTCGATGTAGCGATCGCCGTCTTCGTCGGCCGATCCAGGCGGTCCTCCAGCCACGTCGGGTCCGTGATCGTAGAACAATTCCGTGCAGGGTCCGCAGGGCCCGGTTTCACCCATAGCCCAGAAGTTTTCTTCGTGGTCGACGACGCGCGCACGCGCGACGCCAATTTTGTTTTCCCAGAGATCCCGAGATTCAGCATCCGTGGGATGCACGGTCACCCACAATCGGTCTTCCGGGAGACCCAACACGTCAGTCACGAACTCCCACGCCCAACTGATGGTTTCTTCTTTGAAGTAGTCGCCAAAGCTGAAGTTGCCGAGCATTTCAAAGAACGTTAGATGCCGGGCGGTGTAACCGACGTTTTCGAGATCGTTGTGTTTACCGCCCGCGCGTACGCAACGTTGCGACGACGTCGCGCGGCTGAACCCCAAGTCCTCACGACCTAGCAGCGCATCTTTGAACTGATTCATACCCGCGTTGGTAAACAGCAGCGTCGGATCGTTCTGCGGCACCAGGGTACTCGACGGCACGATCCGGTGTTCGCGTTCCACAAAGAATGACAGGTAGCGTTCCCGTACCTCGGCAGTTTTCATAGGACTAGGCTAGTAAAAAACGGCCGCAAGTATATAGAACCTACGGTGCTGGCGCTCTATGACCTGTCTAGTGCTCGGTAGATCAAATCGGCAGGAAAGCCGCGCCGGGATAGAAATCGGGCTCGTGCGTCCCATTCCTCGCCGCGATTCGCGAATTTCTTTTGCAACGCAAGGTGCGCCTGTCCAAGCCAATACTCGCCCGTCTGCGTGAGTTCGGCTTCGGTAACGTCATCGTCGACCCGGCGCTGACGTAGCTCTTGGCGAATGTAGATTGGTCCGTAGCCGCGCGCTACGCGGCGCCGGACCATGGCAGCCGCGAAGCGTTGCTCGCTTTGCAAGCCATCGGATTGCAGTTTGGCGACCACCGCGTTGGATACATCTTGCGGAAATCCCTTGCGCACGAGCTTGCGCTCAAGTTCGATCCGGCCGTGTTCACGCTGACCCAGCAGCCTGACGGCACGATCGAACGCCTTTCCATAAGCGGCATCCTCCTGGGTATGCATCAGGTCATCGTGATGGCGTTCGGCCATGTTCAAAGTCGTACTATAGTGAGTCTTGAGCGGGTTCCGGAATGACGACCTCGCTCTCGTCCGCACCGGCTTCCGGCAACAGCTCACGACGAATTTGCGTCTCGATCTCCTCACGGAGTTCGGGGTTTGCGTCCAGGTACTCCGCAGCGTTCTTACGGCCCTGACCAATGCGATCACTCTTGTAGGCGTACCAAGCGCCTGACTTCTCAACGATGCCTTGCTGCACGCCGAGCGCAATGATCTCGCCGGTGCGGTGAATGCCTGTTCCATACAAGATCTGAAATTCGGCCTGCCGAAATGGCGGGGCCACCTTGTTCTTGACGACCTTGACCCGGGTTTCATTGCCTGTCACCTCGTCGCCCTCCTTCACGGCGCCTATGCGGCGAATATCGAGACGCACGGACGAGTAGAACTTGAGCGCATTACCACCGGTGGTGGTTTCCGGCGACCCAAACATGACGCCGATCTTCATGCGAATTTGATTGATGAAGATCACCAGCGTATTGGAGTTTTTGATGGAGGCGGTCATTTTGCGCAGTGCCTGGCTCATCAGGCGAGCTTGCAAACCCATGTGGGAATCACCCATTTCACCTTCGATTTCGGCTTTGGGTGTCAACGCTGCGACGGAGTCGATAACGACGACGGCGACGGCCGCGGAACGCACGATCATGTCGGTGATTTCGAGAGCCTGTTCACCGGTATCCGGCTGTGACACCAACAGGTTGTCGGTGTCCACCCCGAGGCTTTTCGCATAGATGGGATCGAGAGCGTGCTCTGCATCGATGAACGCACACGTGCCCCCGGCCCTTTGTGCTGAAGCAATGACTTCCAGGGTCAGCGTGGTCTTACCGGACGATTCGGGACCGTAGATTTCCACGACACGGCCGCGCGGCAAGCCGCCGACGCCCAGTGCGATGTCCAGCCCCAGCGAGCCGGTGGAAACAGAGGGTATGGCAACCTGTTCGTGGTCGCCGAGGCGCATCATGGAGCCCTTGCCGAACTGCCGCTCGATCTGCGCCAGCGCTGCGCTGAGGGCACGGGTTTTATTGTCGTCTTGCTGTTTAGCGGCTTTTTGTTTTACTTCTTGTTTGGCTTCTGGCTGCTTACGGAGGACGTCGGGGGATGTGCTTTCGGCCATGGGTATTCCACTTCTCGTACGGTGAAAGAGTACTGTATATTTAATCAGTAGTGATGGCAACACCCGTTATCCGTCCGATACCCCTCCGATATCAAAAAACGTCATAACGGTCAAATCGATGCTCGATCGGCTTACGCGATTAGGAGAGAATTTCACAACGATGAACAGCACCAACCATACGCCCATGATGCAGCAGTACCTTGGCATCAAGGCACAGCATCCCGAACATCTGCTGTTCTATCGTATGGGTGATTTTTACGAGCTGTTCTATGACGACGCCAAGCGAGCCGCCGAGCTCTTGGACATAACGCTCACGGCTCGAGGCCAGTCCGCAGGCGCACCCATACCGATGTGTGGCGTGCCATACCACGCCGTAGACGGCTACCTCGCAAAACTCGTGCGAACCGGTACTTCGGTCGCCATCTGCGAGCAGATCGGTGATCCCGCGACAAGCAAGGGGCCGGTCGAGCGCCAGGTTCAGCGCATCGTGACCCCGGGTACCATTACCGACGATGCGCTGCTCGGGGCTACGGACGAAAGCCTATTGATGGGCATCTCGACCGTTGCAGGCGGTTATGGCATAGCGGTATTGAGTCTTTCGCGAGGCGAGCTGCAAACCCAAACCGTCGCCGATCCCGACGCCCTGTTGAGCGAGATCGCGTCACTGCAACCCAGCGAGATACTGACGCCGGCCGAGCTCCCCGAGATGGCGGGCATCGACCACCACATACTGGATGCGTTGGCCTTCGATACGGACCTTGGGTTCAAACACCTCACGCAGCACTTTGGCACCCAAGACCTTTCCGCCTTCGACATCGAGCAAGACGACCCCTGCGTAGGCGCCGCCGCCGCCACGCTACGCTACGCCCAGGCCACCCAGTGCCAAGACCTCACCTTCATCGATCGAATCGCACCGATCTCCGCAGTCGATCATCTGAAGTTGGATGCCCACAGCCGTCGCAATCTCGAAATCGATAGCGGCAGCGACGCCAACTTCACCTTGTTTGGCTTGCTCAACACGACGCGTACCGGCATGGGCGGGCGACTATTGCGACGCTGGCTCAACGCGCCGCTACGCGACACCGCCGCCGTGCTGCAGCGCCAAAGCGCCGTGACGGCGTGCTTGGGCTCACTTGCCTACGAACCGCTACGCGAGCGTTTGAGCGAGATTGGCGACATGGAGCGCATCGTCGCGCGTGTGGGCCTGCGCTCGGCATCCCCGCGAGATCTTGCGAGATTGCGGGTCGCCATCGAACAGCTACCGGCAATCTGCGAACTCATCGCAGCGTCCTCGAGCCAGCACCTCGACACCCTGGGTGAGACGCTCCCGCACTTCACTGAGATCGGCGCATTACTCGCTCGTGCCATCGTTGCGTCGCCGCCAGCAACTACGAGAGACGGCGGCATGATCGCAGAGGCGTTCAGTTCTGACCTCGATCATCTTCGCGACCTTACCGCAAACGCCAGCCAATGGTTGGCCGAACTCGAACGAACCGAGCGAGCACGTACCGGGATAAGCACTTTGAAGGTCGGCTACAACCGCGTGCACGGCTACTACATAGAAACGAGCCGTGCGGCGACCGGGGAAATTCCCGCGGAGTACGTGCGTCGCCAGACATTGAAGAACGCCGAGCGTTACATCACGCCGGAACTTAAAACCTTCGAAGACGAAGCGCTGACCAGTCAAGCAAGAGCCTTGAAGTTGGAGAAGCGTCTTTACGACGAATTATTGGAAGACCTCGCGAGCCACGTAACGACGCTGCGTCGCGCTGCGGCGGCACTTGCAGAGCTGGACGTGTTGACCTGCTACGCCGAGCGTGCCACCGCACTCGGGTTGGCGGCCCCAAGCTTTACCCCGAAGGCGGCACTGTCGATCGAGCAAGGCTGGCATCCGGTGGTACGTGCCGCCAGCAACGACCCTTTCATTCCCAATGATCTCGCCATGCACGCCGACCGGCGCATGCTGATCGTCACCGGACCCAATATGGGGGGCAAATCCACCTATATGCGGCAAACGGCAATCATCGTTCTCCTGGCCTATGCCGGTAGCTACGTTCCCGCTGCGGCGGCCAAGCTTGGGCCCGTCGATCGAATATTTACCCGCATCGGCGCCGCCGATGACCTGGCGGGCGGGCGGTCGACATTCATGGTGGAAATGACGGAGACGGCCAACATTCTGCACAACGCCACCGACAGT
>CBDTZM010000106.1:0-6418 GCA_965364915.1 uncultured Pseudomonadales bacterium
AGAACGGGATCATGGGCAAGCCATGGGTGGCGTATGCGGTTCCCGCCGCGAGAAACGAAGCCATCGCGCCGGTTTCGCAGATGCCTTCCTGCAGAATCTGGCCGTCTTCCGACTCGCGATAGGGCGCGATGGTGCCTGCGTCTACCGGTTGATACTGTTGACCGGCCGACGAATAGATACCCGCCTGGGGGAACAACCCGTCCATACCGAACGTACGCGCTTCATCCGGAACGATGGGCACCACATATTTGCCTAACCGGTCGTCCCGCAACAAGCGCGACAACAGACGCACGACCACCATCGTCGTAGAGACCGCGCGAGTGGACCCTTTCAACATGGCATCGAACAGTTCGATGTCCGGAGGTGCCATACGCTCGCAACGTACGGATCGGCTCGGCAAATAACCCCCGAGCGCCTCCCGGCGTTGCCTCAGATAACGCAGTTCTCGTGAGTCTTCCTCGGGTTTGTAGAATTCGGCCGCAACCACGCTGGCATCGCTCAGCGGAATATCGAGACGCTTCGCGAGTTCTCGGCGCTCGTCCGGATTCAAGTGCTTTTTCTGGTGTACCGTGTTGCTGCCTTCGGTACCAGGACCCAATCCGTCGCCTTTGACCGTTTTGAACAAGATGACGCAGGGTTTACCGCGCACCGCGGAGGCTTGCTGAAACGCCGCGTAGATCTTCTGATGGTCCTGGCCGCCGCGTTTGATCGAGCGAACCTCTTCATCGGTAAGCGTCTTCATCAATTCGCGAAGCTCCGGCGTGTGCTCTACCCAATGTTCGCGAACGGCCTCGCCAGGCGAGACGGTATACATCTGGTAGTCGCCGTCGACCGCCTGCTCCATGCGCTCTTGAAGCACGCCATGCACGTCGCGGGCGAGTATCGGATCCCAACCACTGCCCCATATCACCTTGATCACATGCCAATCGGCACCGCGAAACGTGCGCTCGAGTTCTTGAATGATCTTGCCATTGCCGCGCACCGGCCCATCGAGGCGTTGCAGGTTGCAGTTCACCACCAACACCAGATTGTCCAGCCGCTCGCGGCTGGCAATGTTGATGGTGCCGAGCACCTCCGGTTCGTCGGATTCGCCGTCGCCGATGAATCCCCAAATCTTGCCTTCGCTAACGGCCTTGAGTCCGCGACTTTCCAAATATTTGGCAAACCGTGCCTGGTAGATGGCGGACGGTGTCGAGAGCCCCATGCTCGCCGTCGGCATCTGCCAGAACCACGGCAGCCGGCGCGGATGCGGATATGACGGCAATCCCCCTCCAGCACCCAGTTCGCGGCGGAAGTTGCGTAATTGCGCGGCCGTCAACCGCCCTTCCAGATAGGCGCGGGCATACACGCCAGGCGAGGTGTGCGCCTGGAAGTGCACTTGGTCGCCCCCACCGTCTACCGATGCTCGGAAAACATGATTGAAACCCACCTCCATCATGGTCGCGGCGGAAAGGTAGGTAGCGATGTGACCGCCGACGCCCGAACCGCTGTCGAACGCCTGCGATACCATCGCCACGGCGTTCCAACGAATGATGTTGGCGATGCGCGTTTCAAGCTCTATGTCGCCGGGGTAGGCGGGCTGATCTTTGACGTCGATGGTGTTTTTGTAGGCCGTATTGAGCGCCGCTTCGGTGATCACCAAGCCCTGGCGGCTCAAATGCTGCTGCAGCTTCAACAGCAGGTCTTTGGTTTCGTCCTCACCCCGGTTGATTAGCACGTCGTCGAGGGCGTCCTTCCACTCTTGCGTTTCTAGCTGCCAATCATCGCTTGTGTCTGGCTCGTCGGCTTGCATCGACATCTCGTAGCGTCGTCCCCAACAGATCAGTTGGCAAGTTACGCAACTAGAGCAGTGGGGTCCAGGTCGAAGCGGGTTAGGCGGCCAGCGTCAGCGTCACGGCAATCGGCCGGTGGTCGGATAGTTGACAGTCGAGCACCTCATAGTCGTCGACAACGAGGTTGGGGCTGACCAACACATGATCGAGCGCAAACGACGGCCGCCATGCGGGATAGGTCGGTTGCACGTCGGCCACGGGCCTGAGATCGGTGTCTTGCAGAGGCGAATCGAACAACAGCTGAGTCATGTGACTGTTCATATCGCCCATGACGACGACGTAGGGTTCATCACAAATCAGCCGTCGAACATACTCGAGCTGTTGGCGGCGGGAGCGTTCGCCGAGCGAGAGATGCAGTAATACCACCACCACGTCGACCCCGTCGTAGGGTATGCGTAGAACGATGGCGCCGCGGCCGGGAAATACGCCTGGCAGCTTGTGATCCTCCAAGCCATTCGGCGCGACCCGTGAAAGCAGGCCGTTGCCGTGCTGCGCAAACGGGCCAAGATCACGATTGCGCTGGGCGTACCAATAGGGGAACTGGGCACGGTCTGCGAGGTACTCCACCTGGTTGATGAACCCGCTGCGCAGGCTGCCGCCGTCGATTTCCTGCAACGCGACGATATCGTAGCCGGCGACCACGTCGGCAATGCGGCGTAAGTTGTTGCTGCGGCTGACGTTGGGGAGAACGTGCTTCCAACCTTTGGTGACGTACTGACGGTATTTGCTGGTCTTGATGCCGACCTGGATGTTGAAACTCAGGAACTTCAAAGGTGCAACGTCGTCGCACGGTGCCACAGCGTCGCTCAGAGAGCGATCCATCGAATGGATATTGACTAGCGCGTCAACCACAGACGCGCGCGGTTCGAAACGCATGTCGCTGGTACGCGGCCACCAACTCGACATAGGTCCTAGCTCCCAGGGCACTTCGTTCCAAGATCGATTCCGGAACTCTCCCGCGAGTTTAGCCGCCCTGGTTAGTTTGGAATGTGTACTACCCGCCATTTTCAGAGTTTACTGCGCCTCGGCAGCGGTACGTTCTTGTGCGACTAGAAACTCGACGACCTTCAACATGTTAGCGTTGTTGCCGGCCATCGTACCGTCGACGCGATACTTGCCATTGACGATCAAACTCGGCACACCGGTGATGCGGTACGCACGGCCGTGTGCGTCCGCCTGTTGTACCCGGCTGCGCACGCTGAACGAGCCATAAGCGTTGTTGAAGTCGACCGGATCGACCTGGCCATATTCGGCAAACAGTTGCTCTAAGAATTCCTGCTTACGAAGATCCAAGGCGTGTTCCGGCTCGTGGATCGATCGAAACATCGGCATGTGCATTTGTTCACCCACGCCCAGCACCTCGGCGGTATAGAACACTTGCGCAAGCAGCGCCCAACTGTCGTTGAAGATGGCGGGTATGCGCCGAAACGCCACGTCATCGGGCAACCCTGTGCGCCAGGCGTCGAGGTAAGGGTCGAAGTTGTAGCAATGAATGCAGGCATAGGAAAACAGCTCGACGACTTCGATCTGTCCAGGGGTTTCGGTATCGATAGGCACCGGCAGTTGTGCGTAATGGGTACCTTCCTGCCAATCCTCATCCGGCACGGCCTCTGCCGCCCCAGCGGGAAGTGCCACGATGCACAGCAAGGTTGCCAGCGCAGTCAGTAGGGGTATTTTCATCCTCATTAGCGGTCTCCTATCCGAGGCCTTTGGCAGATCCTGTCACATTACCCTGTTCGAGATGTGTGACGAGCGTGGCATAAGCGGCATCAGCTAGTGTAGTCCTTGAACATAATCCGCCAGCAATGCGATCTCGCCGTCGGTCAGCGTCCCAGCGACGTCGCGCATCACACCGCCATATTCTTCATCGGTGGCGCGCCGACCTTCTCGATACGCGGTCAACTGCGCCACGGTATACGGTGCACTTTGACCACTGAGGGTCGGAAACCCCGCAGGCATATTGCCGCCACCGATCGGCGAATGACACGCCGAACAGGCGGCGACGCCCTTGGCGAGAATGCCGCCGCGATAAATGCCCTGGGCTCTCGTGATCGCCGCGTCGTCGCCGCTTGCCTGATTGATCTTGGCAGGCAGCGACGCGTAGTAGGCAGCAAGGTCCGCAAGGTCCTGCTCGGTCTTGCCGAGCAACTGGCCGGTCATCAACAAGATGTTGCGTTCGTTGGACTGGATCAGCTGCAGTTGCCGGAACAGGTACTTTTCGTTTTGTCCGGCAAGATTGGGATACGTCGGGTCGATACCGGTCGCGCCATCCTGGCCGTGGCACGCGGAACAGGTCAAGGCCTGGGCCTGTCCAGCTTCGGCATCACCCGCGCCGTAGACGGCCGATGCGCAAAGGAGACCCAATATCCCAAGCCAAACTCGAAACTGCATGAATTGCGTCCTTACGTTCAAAGGAGGCGCGCTTTCCCGTCGGTGCACGCTTAAACTACTCGGCGGAGCACGACGTCCGCGTTCGCCGGGCGCGGATTATACCGAAAAAAGTCTAGAGGTCATTCCCCGAAACATGCCGGAAGAACAACGCATAGACGTCGACTTTCTGACTAGCGCACCCAGTTTGCGCCAATGCCCGCCCGGCGCGGAACCGGAAGTCGCGTTCGTCGGACGGTCGAACGCAGGCAAGTCGAGCGTGCTCAATCGCCTGACCGGCAATCGTCGTACAGCCAAGGTGAGTAAGACCCCCGGGCGCACCCAACTCATCAACTTCTTCTCCGTGGCGACCGGCGGCCGGCTGGTCGACTTGCCCGGGTACGGTTACGCGAAAGCCGCTCGGGCTGTCCAAAAAGAGTGGCAGAGCGCCGTGAACGAGTACCTGTCGTTTCGCGATCAGTTGGTGGGTGTGGTACTCGTGACGGATATTCGACATCCGGCGCAGCCGTATGACGAGGAGTTGATCGGTTGGGCGGCAGACTCCGAGATGCCGCTGCAGGTGTTGCTCAACAAAGCCGACAAACTGAAGCGAGGCGCCCAGGGCCAAGCGTTGGCCAAATTTCGGTATGCCTACCCTGAGTGCGTCGGTGCGCAACTGTTTTCCGCAACGTCCGGCATCGGTATCGACGAGTTGTTGGCCGCTGTTGGCGGCTGGCTACAGGGCCGCTAGTGCGCCTCATCCCAGTTCTTGCCCACCCCACAATCCACGACGAGGGGCACGCTCAGTTCGCCAGCCGCGGACATTCGTGACATAACGCCCTCGCGCAGCGCGGCAACCTCGGCCTCGGCCACCTCGAACACCAGCTCATCGTGTACCTGCATGATCATCAGCGCGTCAACCGTGCCCTCGCACAACCACGCATCGACCTCGAGCATGGCGCGTTTGATGATATCGGCGGCGCTCCCTTGCATCGGCGCATTGATCGCCGTGCGCTCGGCGGCTTGCCGCCGTTGCCCGTGCCTGGCGTTGATCTCGGGCAGGTACAGACGGCGGCCGAAAATCGTTTCCACGAAGCCTTGTTGCCTGGCCAGCTCGCGGGTCGTTCCCATGTACGCGCTGACCCCCGGATAGCGGGTGAAGTACCGGTCGATGTAGTCCTGGGCGAGCGCTCGGGAGATGCCCAGTTGGCGCCCGAGACCGAATGCCGACATGCCGTAGATGAGCCCGAAGTTGATCGCCTTGGCGCTGCGCCGTTGTTCGGCGCTGACGCTTTCCAGCGTCTCTCCAAACACCTCGGCCGCCGTGGCTCGGTGAATGTCTTGTTCCTCGGCAAAGGCCGCATTCAGCGTCTCATCGCCCGACAAGTGCGCCATGATGCGCAATTCTATCTGGCTGTAGTCGGCGGCGACGATGCACCGGCCCGGCGGCGCGACAAACGCTTGGCGAATGCGTCGTCCTTCAGCATTGCGTATCGGGATGTTTTGCAAATTGGGGTCGGATGAAGACAGTCTGCCCGTGGCCGCAACCGCTTGATGGTATGAGGTGTGGACGCGACCCGTGCCCTGATCGATCTGCAACGGCAACTTGTCGGTGTAGGTCGACTTGAGTTTGGTCAAGCCTCGGTATTCGAGTATCACCTCCGGCAATTCGTAGTCTCGCGCCAGGTCTTGCAGCACCGGCTCCGCCGTCGACGGTTGCCCTTTCGGGGTTTTCTTGAGCACCGGCAACTCGAGCTTTTCGTAGAAGATCTCCTGTAGCTGCTTGGGGCTGTCCAAGTTGAACTCTTGCCCGGCGAGGTCCCAGGCTTTTTGTTGCAACCCGGCCATGCGTTTGGCGAGCTCGCGGCTATGTTCCTCCAACAACCCACCATCGACGAGGGTGCCGTTGCGTTCCACACGCGACAGTACTTTCAAGAGCGGCATTTCGATGTCCCTGAAGACCCCATTGAGGCTCGGCGCGGCCTCGAGTTGCGCCCACAGATTTTGGTGCAGCTGCAGCGCGATATCTGCGTTTTGCGCCGCGTAGTCCGTGGCGGGTTCAACCGGCACCTGGTCAAACGACAACTGCTTTGCGCCTTTGCCCGCAATGTCTTGGTAGCGGGTCGTCTCGAGGCCGAGGTACGTCGCGGCAAGATCGTCCAGGTTGTGGCGAGAGCCGACACTGTTCAGAACGTACGATTCGAGCATGGTGTCGAAGG
>CBDTZM010000107.1:0-6179 GCA_965364915.1 uncultured Pseudomonadales bacterium
CGATACCTCGGAACACCCCTGGTCTTGCAAGATATCCTCGGATTGGGGACAGTAAGCAGAGCCAATAATTAGGAAATTAGGAGCGAAGAATGGAAAGCGTATTCACCATGGTCGTGCTCATCGTATTGATAGCATGCGGGACGAGCCTGGGTGAGAAATACCTAAAAACCCGGCGTCTAGAAAGAGAGACCGCGGTCGATGATGACGTCTACCATGAGCTCGATCATCTCCGAGAGCGCGTCGAGGTACTCGAGAAGATCGTCACCGACAAGAAGTACGATCTTGCTTCTGAGATCAACCAATTGGAGCGCCGAGCCTAGGTCCGGAGACTAGCTTGCCAATGGGACAATACGGTTGGGGAAGTCGGTAAAAAGACCGCCAGCTCCCCAATCGAGCAAGCGCTGCGCTGTCTCCTCATCGTTTACCGTATAGACCAGCACTCTCAATCCTCGCTTGCGCGCCTCCTCGATGCGTCGTTTGGAAGCGGCACGCACGTTCAAATTAAGAGACCAAGCACCGAAGGATTCCGCCGCCGACCATACGTCGCGTTGCCATTTGTCGAACAGGGGTGCGAGTTTGAACCGACCATCGCTGATGTCCCGTGCCTTCCCAAGCTCTTCGAGATTGAACGACGAGATCAGTACGTCTCGATCCGGTTGTTGCGTAAGCCAGTCGACGACCGGCGCCGCCGTACCCCGTCCCTTGAGTTCGATGTTGATGCCAATATCGTTTGGTAGGGCCGTAAACACCTCTTCTAGGTACGGAATACACTGGCCACGGCCAGCGTCGAAACGACGCAGGGTCTCGAGGTTGTGGTCGGATAGTGCCCCCGATCCGGAAGTCGTTCGGTCGAGACGCCGGTCATGGATGACGAAAAGCTTCTGGTGTACGTAGTGCACGTCAAGCTCCACGGCGTCGACCCCCAGCTCGGCCGCAAGCGCGAAACTCTGCAGGGTGTTTTCCGGTGCTAATCCGGCGGCGCCCCGGTGCCCGACCACAAGCGGCAGCCGATCGAAGCTCATCGTTAATGCGTCCCACCGTTTAAGTCCCTAGAATAGCGGGGATGAGCTACCAGGTACTAGCACGCAAACTGCGCCCGATGCACTTTTCCGGCCTGGTCGGCCAGGAGCACGTGGTTAGGGCGCTAAGCCACGCGCTCGACGCGGGTCGGCTGCATCACGCGTATCTTTTCACGGGCACTCGAGGCGTAGGCAAGACCACCATTGCCCGAATATTAGCTAAATGTCTCAACTGCGAAAGCGGAGTGTCGTCAACGCCATGCGGCACCTGTTCGATTTGTCTGGAAGTACAGGAGAATCGGTTTGTCGATTTGATCGAGGTAGATGCGGCGTCGCGCACGCGCGTCGACGACACCAGGGAGCTCCTCGACAACGCCCAGTATCTCCCAAGCCGGGGCCGCTACAAGGTCTACCTCATCGACGAAGTACACATGTTGTCAGCCTCCAGTTTCAACGCGCTGTTGAAAACCTTGGAAGAGCCGCCGGAACACGTCAAGTTCCTTCTCGCGACGACCGACCCAAAGAAGGTGCCAGTCACCGTGCTCTCGAGATGCTTGCAGTTTCAACTAAAGAATATCTCGCGCGACAAGATCGTCGAATACCTCGCAGAGGCGATGGTTAACGAAGCGATCGAGTTTGAGCAAGCGGCACTCGAGATCATTGCCAAAAGTGCACGAGGCAGCATGCGGGACGCGTTGAGCGTTTGCGATCAGGCCATCAGCTACGGCCGCGGTCGTTTGACCCGGCAGGACGTGGCCGACATGTTAGGAAGCATGGGACCGGATGAGGTCAAAGCGATCGTGGACGCGTTGCATTCCGGTCGGTTGCAAAACGTGTTAGCGGTCAGCAATGAGCTTGCGGAGAAATCCGCGGACTTCGAGGCCACACTTGGCGACCTCATTGAGGAACTGCACCGCATTGCGGTCGATCAAGCGCTTGGCAGCTATCGAGGCCCGTTCACGGCCGAGGCCATTCAGCTCTACTACCAAATCGCCTTGATGGGCTACCGCGATCTGAGCGTTGGCCCGGATCCCAAGACTGGATTCGAAATGACTCTGCTTAGGATGATGAGTTTTGCACCTGACGCGGACTCGGCAGGCAACGTACCGCCTCTTGAGGTGGCAGAGGCGGACGAGGTGGCAGAGGCGGAGCCCGAGCAAGCGCACAATGACGACGCTTCTACCGAGTCCGCTCGAGCTTCTACCGAGTCCGCTCGAGCTTCTACCAAATCCGCTCGGCCACAGCACCGCGCACAACCCGACAGTGTGGCCACTGATCTGCTGATACGCTGGTATGACTTGGTCGAGAATATCCAACTCGATGGTGTGGCTCGTATGATTCTCGAGCATTCGGTGATGGTGGATGAAGGCGAAGCCCAAATGACCCTTCGGCTCGATCCCAACCACGACACGTTATTGAATAACGGTCACGTCGCTGCGATCGAACGAGCGTTGCAGAGTCAGATGCACAGGGACGTCAGGGTCTTGATCGAGGTAGCAGAAAGCGCCAGTGAGACGCCGGCGGCACGCAACGTGCGGATTCAGACCGAGCGACTGGCGGTGGCCCAGCAACACCTCGAAACGGATGAAACGGTTCGTGCCCTCATCGACGAATTTGGTGGCAAGCTGGTGCAAGTCAAGGCGCTGAATGCCGATCAACAGGAAGGTCAAAGCGGGGGTGGTTCGTGAGTATGAAGGGACTTGGCGACCTTATGAAGCAAGCTCAGCAGGTGCAGGAAAAGATGCAGGAAATGCAGGCTGAGATCGCCTCGATGGAAGTCAAAGGTGAAAGTGGCGCCGGCCTAGTCAAGGTCACGATGAACGGTCGCCATGAGGTCAAGCGGATCGAAATTGATGCTAGCTTGCTGACCGAAGATAAGGAAGTATTGGAAGACCTGGTGGCCGCGGCCTGCAACGATGGCGTGCGGAAACTCGAGAACGAACAGCAGCAGAAAATGTCCGGTATGGCGTCGGGGTTCGGTTTGCCGCTCGATAAGATGCCATTTTAAATTCGCGGTGCTTTAAGGTGATCAGTCCGCTAATCGATCGGCTCATCGAGGCGCTACAGGTGCTTCCCGGTGTGGGTCCGAAAAGTGCACAACGCATGGCGCTGCACGTCTTGCAACGCAACCGGGACGGTGGTGCGCAACTGGCGCAATTGCTCGATTCTGCTGTACAGCAAGTCGTTCATTGTGAAGCTTGTCGAACCCTGACGGAGGCGCTGCGTTGCCGGTTGTGTGATGACGATCAGCGCGACGACCTGACGCTGTGCGTGGTCGAATCTCCCGCCGACATTCTAGCGATCGAGCAAGCCGGTGGTTTCCAGGGCCGTTATTTTGTCCTGCACGGCAGATTGTCGCCCATCGATGGGGTTGGTCCGGAGGACCTTGCCCTCGATCATCTCCAGTCGCGGGTGCAAGCGCTACGACCCCAGGAGGTTATTCTGGCGACCAACCCGACGGTCGAAGGAGAAGCCACCGCTCACTACATTGCAGATCTGCTCAAGGCCGACGTTCCGAGTATTACCCGTATCGCTCATGGGGTCCCGATTGGCGGTGAGCTAGAATATGTGGACGGAGGAACGATCGTTCATGCCTTACAGGGGCGACGCAGTCTCAACTGAAGCAGCCTATACTTGGATCGATTCCGACGCCGCATTGGAAGCGGCTGCGCGTGACTGGCATGGCGTCATCGCCATCGATACGGAGTTCATGCGTACCGATACGTTTTACCCCATTCCGGGTCTCTACCAAATCGCCAACCGAGCGCACGTATGGCTGATCGATCCGTTGGCGATCGAAGCTTGGTCACCGCTGTTGCGCGTACTAGACGACGCCCAAACGGTCAAGGTGATGCATGCATGCTCGGAAGATCTCGAATTACTGTCACATCACCTTGGCGTTCAACCGAACAATCTGTTCGATACTCAGCTGGCCTATGCGTTCCTGTCCGAACACTTCTCTATGAGTTACGCCAACCTTGCCAAGCAGATCCTAAACGTGAATCTAGGCAAACATCAGACTCGCTCGAACTGGTTGCGCCGCCCGTTATCCGCCGAACAACTTCACTACGCCAGTGAGGACGTTGTTTACTTGATTGCACTTTTCGAAAAGATAAGCGCAATGCTCAACGCAGAAGGACGCTGGCAATGGTTCGCTGAAGACATGGCCGTCCGTGGCCGGTTCCAAGCGACCGACCCGCAGGCGTATTTCGCTAACATCAAGAAAGCCTGGAAACTGGATGGCCAACAGCTAGCTGTGTTGAAAGCCCTGTGTGCTTGGCGAGAACGACAGGCGATGCGCGAGGACGTGCCGCGCAGCCGAGTCGTTTGGGACGAACACCTATTCGCCTTTGCGACGTATGCAGACCTGCAACTCGGTACGATCGAGGAAATGTTGCCTAGACCGATTGCGCGACGCTATGCCGGGGCATTAGAGCGCGCCCACAGTGAGGGCATGGCGTTGCCCGTTGAAACAGCGCTACCACGTCCACTGAGTCAGGGTCAGGGGAGCGTACTCAAACGTTTGCGCGAAATCGCCCGCGACGAGGCGCTCCACCTTGGGATAGCGCCTGAGCTGCTGGCACGCAAACGCAGCGTTGAAAAGTGTTTCCGACAGTTTCATGCCACAGGCGAGCTATCCCTGGAGTATCGAGGTTGGCGGTCTGCTTTGCTGGGTAACGCGTTCGTAGACGTGCTTGGCGATAGTAGATGAGGTGCGTCAAGATCTTTCGCAGCAGCAAGCGCGAGGGAATGTATTTGTATGTCGACAACGAGGAGTTGTTGAGTCGCGTCCCGCCAGAGTTGATGCAGCGATTTGGTCGGCCTGTCGAGGTCATGGAACTGCAACTGGGTGCGAGGAAAAAGCTTGCCAGGGTGGAAGCGGCTTCCGTGTTGGAGCAAATCGAAGTCGCTGGCTTCTACCTGCAGATGCCTCCCAGCGTTGTCTCAGAATGACTTTCTGGCGCGACAAGACGTTGCAACAGATGACCGATGCAGAGTGGGAGTCTTTGTGTGACGGTTGCGCGCTCTGTTGTTTGATCAAGTTGACGGATGATGAGACCGAGGAGGTTCACTACACCGCAATCGTTTGCGACTTGCTCGACCAGGATCGTTGTCGTTGTACGCATTACCCTGAACGTCATGAACTCGTGAACGATTGTATAGAGCTTGATGCAGCGACAGCGGATCGACTGACCTGGTTACCCAAGACTTGCGCGTATCGGCTCGTCGCGGAGGGTAAGGACCTATGGCCGTGGCACCATCTCAAGTCCGGCAACAGGAATACAGTGCATGAAGCTGGCATCTCTGTTCGTGGTCGCGTGATAGGGCGGCAACACGTACACGTCGAGGATGAGCCGAACTATATCGTGAAGTGGGTGGAGACATAATCGCGTGGGCTACCTAGTACCTTGGGTCGTGGCAATTGGCGCTGGTTTCCTCGCGTTGGTAGGCATCTACGCGATCACTCGGCCTATTCCGTACTTGTATCTCAAGACGGTGTTGCGATGCTTGGCGATGGTGATACTGCTGTTGCCTGCTCCCGTACCCGCTTTCGAAGGGCAGTACGCGCCGGCTTTCATCGTGTTGTTGTTCGAAGCAGCGTTCCAGACCGACGGTCATCCAATGGCGGCTCTGCAAATTCTGACCGGTGGTTGTATTGCTGTGATCGCACTCGTCAGCGGTTTCTTTTTCTGGAGAGCGCGCCAGGAAAGACCGGAGTAAATTCTAGATATATTCTATAAAACATTGAATAATATAAGATTTATTTATCCGATCAACCCCGCGTGAACACGCTGCTCCCTACGTTGGTGGGTGCGGTTACAACCGGATTAACTTCGACCCACGCCCTGGTATGATGATCGCCGATTCGCGAGGGACACCTTGGCGCGCTTGCTTAGCGTCTAGAGCCTCATTTAAAGTAGCCGGCTTTGCTCAAAGAAGGTGCTTGAGTAGCACCCGCTACAGCATGTTGCCGATAGCAAAAACGCCGACGCTTTCTCAAATGACGAGACAATTGCATGATTTTTGACAGTACTGATACCTATATTTCCACGGACGAACTCAGCATGGCGGTAGACGCCGCGGTCAAGCTCGAGCGCCCGCTGTTGATCAAAGGTGAACCCGGCACGGGCAAGACCATGTTGGCCGAAGAAGTGTCTT
>CBDTZM010000108.1:0-6167 GCA_965364915.1 uncultured Pseudomonadales bacterium
GCCGCCAGCGAGTACAAAGCGGGCTTGAGACACAAGAAGAAGGCCTGGAAACAGGAAGGCAAAGCCCAGACCGCCAAGACCGACAAGAAACGCGATAAGGCACTGGCGCGGGCTCAGAAAGAGTACACAAAGGCGATTAACAACTACGCCACTGCACTGCAGGCCGTGCCGCGATACGCCGAGGCGGCCAACGAACTAGGCTATGCCCTGCGCAAAACCGGGCAATACAAGAAGGCCATCGGCGCCTACAACTACGCGCTGGAAATCAAACCCGATTTCAACGAGGCCATCGAATACCGCGGCGAAGCGTTTCTGGCGTTGGGGTTGGTCGACGAAGCCAAGAAGGCCTACATGCAGTTGTTTCGCGCCGACCGGGATCTCGCCGGCCAGTTGATGGGCGCGATGGACATGTGGCTCGTCGGGCAAACCGATACCGAAGGTACGGCATCGTTCTCGAGTTGGGTCAGCGAACGCAAGCGCCTCGCCGAGGTCACCCAAGATCTGTCGGTGAACAACAAGCGGGAGTGGTGATTCGCTAACGCAGCAAGCGTCTATTGCGGTCGAACTCCGGCGATGGTGACGCGGTGCAGCTTTCGATGTTGCGGGAAGAAGTCGTTGATGGGTTTGTGCTGGGTCGAACAATTGTCCCAGATCGCTACCGTGTAAGGTTCCCAGGTCAAACGCACCGTAAACTCCGGCGTCGTGACGTGTTCGTAGAGGTAATGCAACAGCTCGCGACTTTCATGGTCGGTTAGACTTTCGATACGGGTCGTGAACAAAGCGTTTACGTATATGGACTTCTTACCGCTGTCCGGGTGAGTTCTTATCAAGGGATGGGCGACCGAAGGATTCGCCGCAACCGCGTCGACGAGGCGCTCAGCGCCCCCAGGTTCGGTCAGGCTCTCTTGAAATCCATGACTAAAATCGTGCCGGGCATCCAGTCCGCCGAGCAGATCTTGCATGGGCTCCGACAACGCATCGTAAGCGGACGTCGCACTGGCCCAAAGCGTGTCGCCGCCATACGGCGGAATGGTCTGCCCGTGCAGCAACGTCAGCGCCGGGGGTGTGGCGCTGAACGTCATGTCCGAGTGCCACACTTCGATCTTGGACGGTCGCTCCGGTGTGCTTTCCAAGATCTGCACGTCTTCAGCGCCGGGAACGGTGGGGTACGCCGGGTGGGCGAGCACCTTGCCGAAACGCCGCGCGAAGTCTTGAAATTGCGTTGGTTCGATGCGCTGATCCCGGAAAAACAACACTTCGTGTTCGAGAAGTATCTGGCGCACCTCCGAGAAGAGCGCGTCGTTGCCGACGACTTCGGCAACCGAGACACCGCTCACGAAGGCTCCTAGGGCCCCTGCCGCTTTCTGAACCACGAGCATGATGTAAGAATCCGTACCCAACAAGCCAATCCGGAATTCTAAACCCGTGACCGAGGCCGAAGGCACCATTCAATTCGCATACGATCTACAGCCACTGCAGGCGCCGATCGCCGGCGAAGACCTGTTACGCCCCCTGTTAGCTTGGCGTACCATACTGCGGCGCTTGCAGCTGATCGGCCAAACGCCCGACCGCTACGGGGGTTTGGGCTTCGGGAACTTGAGCTTCCGCGATCCTGATAGCCCGCAAGAATTCATCATTACCGCCAGCCAAACGAGCGGTAGCGCCGATTTTTCCGCCGACGATCTCACCCGTATCCAGAGTTGCCATCTCGAACGTTTCCAGGTCACCGCACTTGGCAGCCACCCGCCTTCTTCGGAAACCTTGACGCACGCCATGCTCTACGCCGCCGATGCGCACGTGCAATGGGTGTTTCACGTGCATTGCCCGGAAATCTGGCACCACACCGAACAATTGGGATTGCCGGTTACGGAGGCGGACGTAGGTTACGGTTCCCCGGCCATGGTAAGCGCTGTGGCCGAACTCTTGGCGGCGCATCAGTCTCGACCACTGGTGTTTACGACGCTAGGCCACGCAGACGGCGTGTTCTCTTGCGGCACCACGGCGCCCGATACCGGCGGTTTGCTCGTCAACACCTTGGCTCGAGCCCTGGCATGAGTCCAATCACAAAAGTGCCCCCAGCCATACGTTGGGAAAATGAGCGCTTGAGCGTACTGGACCAAAGGCGCTTGCCACACGTCGCCGAATACCTCGAGCTCGACTCACTCGACGCTGCCATCGACGCCATCAAGTCCTTAGCCGTACGTGGCGCTCCGGCGATTGGCATCGCCGCAGCTTATGCGCTGGTCGTCGCCGCGCGCCAGAGCAACGATATTGCGGCAACCCTCGAGCGTGGGGGCCGTCGGTTGATCGATGCTCGGCCCACCGCAGTCAATCTACGCCGGTCGGTGGAGCGCATCCGCGCCCGGGCGGCCATCGAGCCGACCATCGAGGCGCTGATAGCGGAAGCAGAATCGGTGCATGAGGAGGACATTGGCCTATGTCGTGCCATCGGCGAGCACGGCCGCGCGCTCATCAAACCGAACGCCAACCTTCTCACCCATTGCAACGCAGGCGCGCTGGCCACCTCCCAACTCGGCACCGCGACCGCACCGATGTACCTCAATCATCAAGCCGGCGTGCCGTTTCACGTTTACGTGAACGAAACCCGGCCACTCCGCCAGGGCGCTCGTTTGACCGCCTGGGAGCTGACTCAGGCGGGCATCGCGGTAACGCTCATCTGCGACGACGTGCCGGCGAGCTTGATGGCGGCCGGAAAGATCGATCTCGTGATCGTCGGTGCCGATCGCGTGACCAGAAACGGTGATGTCGTCAACAAGATCGGAACGCTCAACCTGGCTGTCCTCGCCCACCACTACGGCGTGCCGTTCTACGTTGCCTGCCCATCATCGACATTCGATCCAGACACCCGCACCGGGGCCGACGTACCTATAGAGGAACGGGGGCCAGAAGAAATACGTGAGTCTCACGCACCGCTGGTGCCCGTTTACAATCCGGCGTTCGACGTGACACCGAATACGCTCGTCACCGGGATCGTCACGGATCAAGGAATCGCGACCTCGCCTCTGGGCGCATCGCTCTCGAATTTACTAGGTGCTAGAGTTCCCGCGGCCACGCCCAAGGCTTAGCTACCGGCGAAGCGCATCCTCGACAAACTCCATTCGATCTTTACCCCAGTACAGTTCGCCGTCGATCAGGAATGACGGCGCACCGAACACACCCATGTCGAGCGCGTTGTTGGTCGAGTCGATCAATGCGGATTTGATCGGCTCGCTTTCGGCCTGCGCCTCGAACGCATCCGCGTCAACGCCGAGACTCGATGCTATCTCGCGCAACACCGGATAGTCGGCGACGCCGGCATCGTTCTGTTCCCAGTAGCGTGCGAAGAGTGCATCGATGTAGTCCATTTCCTTGTCCCACGTCCGCATGACCAGCGCACCGCGCAGTGCCCGGCTGGTCTTGATAGGAAACTGGTCCGGCATACGAAACGCTAGATCGTAGCGCTCGGCCCATCGCGCAAGGTCGCGGCCACGGTTTCTGAGTTTGGCAGGCGGTTCCTCCATGAGCGTGTAGTTGTGATGGCGAAACACATACCCCAAGTTGAAGGGATGCATGACCAATTGCGCCCGCTGACGAGCAACGATCGGCTTGATCAGATGCAGCGCAAAGTAGGTATTGGTGCTGCCAATATCCCAATAGAAATCGACGGTTTTGTCTGTCGCGACGTTCATTGTTCGTTCAGCATAACAACCACATACTACGCTGGCACGATAAGGCCTGAATTATGAACGTGAATGCTAAAAAGTGGCTACTGATTTTGATTCCGTTAATGATCGTTTTCGGCGCGAGCCCCACACAAGCCGGCTCGCGCCACCACGGCGGCCACTACGGTGGGCATCACGGTTACGGCCACCACAATGGGCATCACGGATACAGTGCAGGTTACTTCATCGGCGGCTTAGCGCTCGGGTCGTTGCTCACTCACGCCTACCGCCGCCCCTATTACGATGCCTATCCACGCTACCGTACGTCGACCGTATACCGAGAGACCGTACCATCCAGAGTAGTTCCCGGACGCCGCTTTTATAGAGACATCGACGGCAATTGCTTCGAGCGACTGGTAGGTGACAGTGGCGACGAACTGCTCAAGGAGTTACCCGCAGCGGATTGCGATTGGTAACCGGCGGGCATTGCCTGCGGGACACTAGTTCAAGCGTATTTTCGTCGGCGTGACCTGCGGTTTCTGATACAGACGCCTGCGGCGTTTTAGCGGATGCACATAAGGGCTGTCCATGCCTCGGTAGTCGACCTGGGGAAAGCGCATGTTCATGATCTCGCGCGTGCGCGCCTCAACTTCACTGTGCACGTCCACCATGATCAGATACCGGCCCTGCTCTATCTCGTCGTGAAACGGCGCGATCTTGTAGTTCTCTCGGGTAAGGCCGATGACCCCACCTTCCCACGCGCCTAGGAAAGTGCCAATGAGCGTTGTCAGCAGAACGCTCATCCAGTCGACCGACCAAGGCAACACGTCGAGCCAGTACACGACCAGGCCCAACAAAAATCCACCCACTGCACCGATGATCGCCCAACGCTCACCAGTGTGGATGACATCGACGTGGTGGTACGGCAGCGCGGAGTGAATGTGGTGTAAGTACAACCCTTCTTTGTCCTTGCCGAGCACATGGAAGTCCCAGTCGCCGATGCCATGATCGTGCAGACAATCCGATATCGCCTTAGTGGTTTCGACGTCGCAGGCGATGTAGTAGAGGCGCCGCATGACCGACCTCCTCGATGAGCCTCGAGACAGTGTACGCCGCAGATGACTTCCAGATTAGAATAGTTCTCTGTATCAGCAGAATCACTAATAAGGCTTCGTTCCTATCCCGGACCTAGATCATGTCCACCGAGCACGAAATCGTTGCAAACGCATCACCGGATCAGCCCCCGGTTACCATCAGCAGTCTGTTCCGTGATCTGACGCTACTCGGCCTAACCAGTGGCTCGACGGTCCTCGTACACGCATCGCTATCGAAGCTCGGTTGGGTAGCAGGGGGGGCGCAGGCCGTCATCGAGGCACTCAGGCAGGTTCTCGGTGAGGCCGGTACGCTGGTGATGCCGACCCATACCGGACAGCTTACCGATCCGTCATCGTGGGCAGACCCACCGGTACCGCCCGATTGGTGGCCTATTTTGAGATCACAGACGCCCGCCTTCGATCCCGCCGTCACACCGACCCGCGACATGGGTGCGATCGCGGAAACTTTCCGCTCCATGCCCGGCGTTCGACGCAGTTGCCACCCTCACGGATCGTTCGCCGCGGCCGGCCCACTCGCCGACGAGGTGACCAGCATCCACGAGGTCACGAGTATGTTCGGGGAACGCTCACCGCTCGCCGCCCTTTACCGGCTCGACGCCTGGGTGTTGTTGTTGGGCATCGGCCATGCCAACAACACGTCGCTGCACTTGGCCGAGTACCGTGCCGACTTCAAGGCCAAGCGTTGGCACGAAGAAGGCGCACCCGTGATTGAAAATGGCGAACGGCGTTGGATCACGTTCGAGGGTCTCCGCGTCGATGACGAAGATTTTTCCAAGATTGGCGAGTCGTTCTCGAACGCAACCAACGCCGAGCGTAAAGGCTGCGTTGGTTGGGGCGAAGGTCGCTTCATGCGTTGCCGCGACGTCGTCGACTATGCCGTGACGTGGATGGAGGCGAACCGGTGAGCCGCTACCGCGCGCCTAAGCCAAAGTCTTCGCCCTACATCACCCCCGCGGGACGCGACAACCTGCACGCAGAGCTGAAACGGTTGTGGAGGGTAGAGCGTCCGCAAGTCACGAGTAAGGTATCGGAAGCGGCTGCCATGGGCGACCGGTCGGAAAACGCCGAGTACATCTATGGCAAAAAACAACTCAGAGAAATTGACGCGCGCGTTCGCTATCTTTCCAAACGGCTCGACGTGCTCAACGTGGTCGACAGACCGCCGCCGGATCAATCGCGGGTCTTCTTCGGCGCGTGGGTCGGACTCGAGGAACGAGACGGTACCCGGCACGAATATCGATTGGTGGGGTCTGATGAGTTTGATGCGGCACCGGAGTACATCAGCATCGATTCGCCAGTGGCGACAGCGCTTTTGAAGAAGCAACTCGACGACGAAGTCGCTGTCGCCGGCAAAACCTACCGGATTACCGCCATTCGCTACGCGACGGAT
>CBDTZM010000109.1:0-6158 GCA_965364915.1 uncultured Pseudomonadales bacterium
GCGTTTGGCATCTGGATCTTCTGCGGCGGCAATTTCCCGGCGATAGGCAACGGCCACGCCACCTTCCAGAGGCAAGGCGCCCGACTCGACAGACGGCCAGGCCAACACATAGGAGTCGGGCGCGTAGTGGGCGGCCGTCGCCACGCCAAAACCTTTGTGCACCTGAATGACCGCCCAGGGCACTGTCGCCTGCGCAGCCGCCGCCACCGCCGCCATGCCGAAGCGGATGGTACCCGCGCGCTCTGCTTCGGGACCGATCATGAAACCCGGCTGGTCGACGAAGTTGATGACGGGTACGTGGAACATGTCGCACATCTCGACGAAGCGTCGATACTTCTGCGCCGCAGCCGCCGTCATCGCACCGGCGTAGTGGCGGTTGTCGTTGGCGAACACGCCCACCGGTTGTCCGTCCAGGCGCGCGAACCCACAAATCTGGCTCGGGCCAAAGAGCGCGCCAACTTCGAAAAACGAATCCTTGTCGACAACCATCTCGACGATGGCGCGCATGTCGAACGGCGCGTTGCTGTCACGGGGTACTGCGGTCAATAGATCCTGTTCCATGCGCTCCGTATCGTCGTCACTGACTATGCGCGGCGCTCGCTCCCAGACGCTCGACGGTAGATAGCCGAGGAAGCGGCGGATCTGGCGAAAAACGTCGTACTCGTCCTCGGCGATGTTGTCGACGATGCCGCTCGTCGCGTGTACGTCCACGCCCCCCAACTCATCCTTGGACAGGCGCGTGCCGAGCGCTCGCTCTACGAGAGCCGGACCACCAATCAGCACCTGTGCGGTGTGACGCGTCATGACCGCAAAGTGCGACGCGACCAGGCGCCCGGCCGGAAATCCCGCAACGGCGCCCATGGCGCCGGAAGCGACGGGTACCTCGCCCATCGCGTCGGCGATAATGCGAAATCGCGGTTGTGAATAAACCGGTTCGCCCACCGTACCGCCTTTGCGGCCGGAGCCTTTGACGCTGCCGCCGCCGCCTTCGAGCATGCGCACCAACGGCACACGGTATTGGCTAGCTAGGTGTTCGGCATACACGCTCTTGCGCAAACCGGCGGCGTTGGGCGATCCGCCCTTGAGCGTGAAGTCTTCGCCGCCGACGACCACGCGTCGGTCTTCGATCTTGCCGAAGCCGACGACGTAGTTGGCTGGCACGTAACCGGTCAGCTTCTCGTTTTCATCGTAATCGGGTAACGCCGTCGCACGGCCGTGCTCGTGAAAGCTACCCTTGTCCAGCAACGCATCGATACGCTCGCGAATGGTCAACCGGCCCTTGGCGTGCTGTTTGGCGATGCCCTCCTTACCGCCCTGCTGCAGCGCCAGGTGCCGGCGCCGTTCTAGCTCACGAACTTCGATTTCCCAACTCACGTGACAAACTCAGTCTTCGAAGTTCGGATCGCGCTTCTCGAAATTGGCCTTGACGGCCTCTATCTGGTTGGCGGTACCGATGAGCCCCATCTGCAGGGAGGCTTCCAACTCGAGACCTGTGCGGGGATCCGCATGCCAACTGGTTTCATAGAGCCGCTTACCGGCGCGCACCGCATCCGGCGACTTGCCGGCGATCTCTTCCGCTAACGCCATCGCGGCGGCCAGCGGATCGTCGGCAACATGGGTCACCAGACCTACCGCCTTGGCATCCTCACCACTCAAGATTCGACCGGTGAACGTCAGCTCCTTGGCGACATCAAGGGGCACCACGTCACGCAACGTCTGGGTAATGCTCATGTCGGGTATCAAACCCCACTTGATTTCCATGACCGATATCTTGGCGTCGGGGGACGCGAAGCGAATATCGGTGCCCATGGCAATCTGGCACCCGCCCCCATAAGCAACCCCATGAATGGCGGCTATCGTCGGTACCGGTAACTGCTTCCAGACATAGGCCGGGCGTTGGGCATGATTCTCGGGTCGTTCGTCCCGATTCAGCAACGCGCCGCCTCCACCGCCCTCGGAATCCGCCAACCCCTGCATACTGGCCATATCGAGACCCGCACAAAACCCTCTACCGTTGCCGGAGAGCACCACGACCCGAACATCCTTTGCTTCGGCCAGAGATTCGCCGGCGTCGATGATCGCCTTGAACATCTCGGGGCTCAGCGCGTTGTACTTATCGGGCCGGTTCAGGCGCACATCGGCGATGCCGTCCGACACGTCAATCGTGACCAAATCTGTCATTCCATTCCCCCGGAGAGAGCACATTCAATAATGCCGCCTAACTTACCACGGCGTCGCATCGATTCGTGACGGGAAGGCGGATCTAGGAGCTTGTTTTTCAACCCACTGCTAGTTGAGAACCGCCAGGAGCTGGTCTTCTTCCACCGCATCCTCGGGCGCGACGAGAATTTCGGCAATCGTACCGGCTGCGGGGCTTTCAACCGGAATTTCCATCTTCATGGACTCCAGAATAATCAACACGTCACCCTCAGCGACGCTGTCGCCGACCTGCACTTCTACCTTCCAAACATTTCCGGCTACTTCGCTTTCCACTTCAATTCGCGCCACGAGTTTTTTCCTTTTTCTGCTAGGAGTTTGCTATGAGTCGTTCTTTGCCATGAGTCGTTCGATAAAACCTGTGTCGAGTTTACCAGCGATAAACTCAGCGTCTTGCAAGATCCGTTGGAGCAGTGCGATGTTGGTATTGACGCCTCTCACGACAAAGCCCTTCAATCCCACCAATACCCGGCCAAGCGCTTGTTCACGAGAGCTGCCCACGCCGATGACCTTGGCGAGCAACGCGTCGTAGTACGGCGTCACGAGCTGACCCTCCTGGTAACCGGTCTCTACGCGCACGCCAAACATGTTGGGCGGACGAAACACCGTCAACCGGCCGGTGGAAGCGTACATGCGTTGCGAGTCTTCCGCATAGACGCGAACCTCTATCGCGTGGCCGGCCAGGGCCGGGCGTTCCGGCAACGCATCCCCTTGCGCCAACTTGATCTGGGTCTGGACGAGATCGAGCCCCGTCACCTCCTCAGTGACCCCGTGTTCCACTTGGATGCGGGTATTCATCTCCAGGAACCCAAAGCCACCGTCGGCATTCAGCAAGGTCTCGAGCGTGCCCACGTTGTCGTACCCGAGCTCGGCCACCGTGCGTTCCGCCGTTTCGCACAACTCGATGAGGCTTGCACGATCAATCCCGGGCGCAGGAGACTCCTCGACCAATTTTTGATGACGCCGCTGTATCGAACATTCTCGCTCGTAGACATGCAGCGCGTTGCCCTTGCCGTCGGCCAAAAGCTGTACCTCGATGTGTCTGGGCTTGTCCAGCCATTGCTCGACGTATAGCCGCGTGTCGTCAAACGCGTGCTGCGCCATGAGCCGCGTTGGCCCGTAGCCCTCTGTTAGCTCGGCGGCGCTCTTACAGATTCGCATGCCAATGCCGCCGCCACCGCCGACCGCTTTCAACATGACTGGATAGCCGATACGTTCGGCCGCAGCGAGGGCCAATTGCCGGTCATCGAACGCCGCCGACGCGTTCAGAACCGGAAAGCCTTTGTCTGCCATCAACGCGAGTGCGGCAGCCTTGTCACCCATTGCGCGAAGCCATTTGGGAGAGGGACCGACGAACGCCGCGCCGCGCTCGAGAACCTGCTCTGCGAAATCGGCATTCTCGGCCAGGAAGCCATAGCCGGGATGCAGTGCATCCGCGCCCGATGTCTCGAGCGCTGCCAATAGGGCCTCGCGATTGAGGTAGGTTTCCTCGGCGCGCATGCCGCGCAGCGCTACGGTCTCGCTCGCCTCCGCAAGATGTGGTGCATCGCGATCGGCTTCGGAGTACGCGGCTACGGTCTCGAGCCCAAGCTCGCTGCACGCACGCACGATGCGCCGAGCAATGGCGCCGCGATTGGCGATGAAAACCTTAGTGAAGCGTTGCGCCAAAGACGCTATCCCGATGCGGCAGCAAATTGGGTCTGGAACTGGTTCATGTCAAAGTAGTCGCGCCAAGCGGTAATTTTGTCGTCGGCAACTTCGAACGCGCCCATTACCCGCAATTCAATCCATTGATCGTTGACTTTAAACTTGTCCACCCGTTCGGTCAGCACCACCCCACCGTCGGCAACGATGTTGACTATGTCCCACTGCACCTCCGATGCGGCCCCCATAAAGCCCTGCAACGTTGCCCGGATGGCGTCCGTTCCCTGTACCGCCGCCATCGGCACGTTGTCATAGATCGCATCGTCTGCGAAACATGCAACGATTGCATCCAAGTCGATCTTGTTGAAACCGTCGATCATTCGCAGTATCAAATCACTTTCCGAACTCATATGTCGCTTCCTTCTTCATTTTGACTAACTTGTCGTTGAAATTCTTGCCAGGCCTCGCCAAAGCCGCCCAAGCTCCGACCAGCCGACGTCTTTGTTTCGCGTTGAATCGCTTGTTCGATGACAGCCACAATCTCATCGACCTCAGCACCGTCGAGACTAAGCTCGAACATATCCGTCGCCGGCCCCCCGCGATGGTCATCGGGTTTGGCGAGCGGTGCTTGGCGCATTGCTTGCTGTAAGGATTGTGCAAGATGCGATTGCTCACCTACTTGTTCACCTAAGAGGGCTATGGTCTCGTTCAACATCCAGCGCGACCACATCTCGGGCATGTCGCAGCGTTGCTTGTAGCACTTCCAGTCCACGAGTAACCTCGTGACAGTTTCAACGGACAAGTGCTCGATGTTAACAAAAGCCGACGACTATCCCATCCACCAAACGCCGGAACCGATCGCCTTCGCCGGCACGGATAGAAACTTCTACGATCGTTACTTCTTCAACGGCTACGACCGCGAAGGCGAGCTGTTTTTCGCGGCGGCTCTCGGCGTATACCCGCAACTGAACGTCATGGACGCATCGTTCTCGGTCATACACGACGGCAAGCAACACAACGTGCACGCCTCGAAAACATTGCACATGGAACGCCTGGATACACAAGTCGGCCCCATCGAGATAGAGGTGCTGGAACCGCTTCGGGTGTTGAGCGTGACGTGCGACGACTCGGAGCACGGGATACACGCCGACGTGCAGTTCACCGCGCGCGTGCCCGCCATCGAAGAGCCGCGCTTCACTCGCAAACAGGGTAGCCAAACGGTCATGGACATCACCCGGCTGACGCAAAACGGTACGTACACCGGGGAAGTGCGCGTGGGCGACCAACATTTCAAACTAGACCCAGCCAAGTTCTGGGGCACGCGCGACCGTTCCTGGGGCATTCGCAGCGTCGGCATGCGCGATCCGCAAACCAACCCCTACGGCGGCACACCGCAATTTTTCTGGTTATGGGCGCCTCTCAACTTCGAGGACTACGCGACGTTCTATCACTTGAACGCCGATGGCGACGGCGCACCCTGGAACACGATGGGCCGGCTGGCGAGCGCGACCGACAGTGCCGAGTCGCAGAACGTGACGAGCCGAATCGACTACGAACCCGGCACGCGCCACGCGCGCCATGCGAGCTTGGAGTTCACCGCGCTCAACGGCAACGACCTGACCATCGAGCTTACGCCGCAAACGACGTTCTACATGAAGGGATTGGGCTATGGTCACCCCGAATGGGGTCACGGTCTCTACCATGGCGAACTGGAAACCGGCTACGACACAATCGATTTAGCGACGGTGTCCAAGACAGACCCGACGCACTTTCACATCCAGGCGCTCTGCGCGGCAACCCTCAAAGGGCTAGGCAAGGAACGCCGGGGTCAGGGGGTGTTGGAGCAGTTGGCGATCGGGCCGTTTGCGCCGTACGGGTTCAAGGAATTGATGGACGTCGCGAGGTAGACGCGGGGCGAATAAGGTTCAAAAGGTAAAAAAGGTGAAAAGGTTCGGCCCGGCCGGTTAGAGCGTGAGTTCGGCGCCGGCGAGCAGCCGGTACGCTTCCTTGTAACGGGCCATGCTCTTCTCGACCACCTCGTCGGGTAACACCGGACCTGGTGACGTCTTATCCCACTCGCCCGCCGCCACGACCGTCTCCAAATAGTTGCGCACGATCTGTTTGTCGAAGCTTGGTTGCTCGCCGCCGGGCTGCCACTGGTCGGCCGGCCAAAATCGCGAACTATCCGGAGTAAATATCTCGTCGATCAACAACGGCTCGTCAGCGCCCGGCAAGATGCCGAATTCGAACTTGGTATCGGCGATGATGATGCCGCGCTGCAACGCGTAATCACGCGC
>CBDTZM010000110.1:0-6079 GCA_965364915.1 uncultured Pseudomonadales bacterium
ACCCCCATGGCCGTCGGTAGAGGCGCTTCCATGGAGAATAGTAGTTGGGCGAGGGTGGGGTTCGTCTCGTCGTGAACCATGATCTCGTCGATCCCCGCGTCGTCGACCCGCGCGGCTTCGAGGCACAGGGTTTTGCGATTGAGGCGCAGGCCCTTATCGTGGTCCTTGCCGAACAGCAAAGGTTGACCGTGTTCGACCTTGATCTGATGGTCGGCGGCGGTCTTTTTGTTGGCGACGTCGTCGAAGACGTCCTTGTTGTAGACAATGCAATTCTGCAGGATCTCGACGAGTGATGCGCCGTGGTGTAAGCGCGCGTCGTTCAGCAGGCCCGGCAAGCCCTTCTGGTCGATGTCCACGGCACGCGCGAAAAACGTCGCGCCCGCGCCGAGTGCGAACAGTCCCGGCTTGACCGGCGAATCGACCGAGCCGCCCGGGCTCGACGGGCTTGTCGTGCCGATTCGAGACGTTGGCGAGTATTGACCTTTGGTCAGCCCGTATATCTCGTTGTTGAGCAGCAGAATGTTGAGATCGACGTTGCGGCGCAAAGCATGCAAGAGGTGATTGCCACCGATGGACAAGCCGTCCCCGTCGCCCGTAACGACCCATACGTCGAGTTTGGGATTTGCCAACTTGACGCCGGTTGCAATGGCCGGGGCGCGCCCGTGAATCGTGTGAAAACCATAAGCCTCCACGTAGTAGGGTAGCCGCGCAGCACAGCCGATTCCGGAGACGAATACCGTGTTTTCAGGCTTGGCACCGGCGTCCGCCAGCGAACGCTGAACGGCTTTCAGTATCGAATAATCGCCACAGCCGGGGCACCAGCGTACCTCTTGGTCGGTGGCGTAGTCCTTGAACGATAAATCAGGCATTCGTGACCTCCTGCATGCGCGGTTTGGCGAGTTGGGCGATGGCGTTCTTGACCTCTGCAACGGTCAACGGTTGTCCAGACACCTTATTCAGTTGTTCGATGTCGACCAACAACTTGTCGCGCAACAACGTCGCAAGCTGTCCGGTGTTGAGTTCCGGCACCAATATGTTGTCGTATTTGGCTAACAGGTCGCGAAGATTGTTCGGCAATGGGCTGATGTAGCGTAGATGAATGTGGGCAACGGCCAAGCCGTCTTGCAGGCTGTCTTTGACCGCTTGATAAACCGCGCCATAGGTCGATCCCCAAGCGACGACCGCTAGGCCCGACGTGGTGCCTTGGTCCACGGTTTGCGCAGGAATGAAGTTGGCGACACTCTCTACCTTGGCCTGGCGCAGGTTGGTCATCGCTTGATGGTTGTCTGCCTCGTAGGAGATGTTGCCGGTGGCAATGTCCTTCTCGATACCGCCGACACGGTGGATGAAGCCTTTGTCTCCGGGTGTGGCCCACAATCGCGCATGCGATTCTGCATCGCGTTGCCAGATGTCGCCTTCGGCCGTGGTGGGTTTGTGGTTGGCGATCGGTTGGAAGTCATCGATGTTGGGTATGGGCCAAAGCTCCGAGGCGTTGGCGATATAGCCGTCGGTCAGCAAGATGACGGGCGTCATGTGGCGCAGCGCAATGCGTACTGCCTCGATCGCAGTCTCGAAACAATCGGCCGGCGAATGGGCCGCCAGAACCGGTATCGGGGTATCGGCGTTGCGACCATACACCGCCTGGTATAGATCGCTCTGTTCGGTCTTGGTCGGCAGACCCGTCGACGGACCGGCGCGCTGCGAGTTGACGACTATGAGCGGCAACTCTGTCGCAACGGCCAAACCGAGCGCCTCCGTTTTCAGCGCGATACCGGGCCCGGAACTCGACGTCACGCCGAGCTTGCCCGCGTAGGATGCGCCGATGGCCGAGCAGATAGCGGCGATCTCGTCCTCGGCCTGAAAGGTTGCGACGCCCGCGTCGTCCAGACCCGTGAGGTGGTGCAATAACGAGGAGGCTGGGGTAATCGGGTATGAGCAAAACAACAGTTCGGTGTCGGCCAGTTCGCCGGCTGCAACGAGCCCCAGCGCCAGCGCTTCGGCCCCGGTTATGGTGCGGTACTCGACGGCATCTAGCGGCGCTTCAGGTATGGGGTGCTGCGACAAGATGTGGCGCATTTCGGCCGTCTCGCCATAGGCATGGCCGGCGCTGAGCGCGGCGAGATTGGCGTTACGAACGGCGTCGTTGTTGGCGAACTTGGTTTGAATCCAGTGGGCTGTCGCGTCGCGTGGCTGGTCGAACATCCACAACACCAAGCCGAGTGCCCAGAAGTTCTTGCAGCGCAACGCATCTTTCGTTCCGAGCCCAAAAGGTTTCACCGCTTCTACCGCCATGTGCGCTATGTCGACTCGACAAACGTCGAACTGCTCGAGGCTGTCGTCTTCGAGTGGGTTGCTGTCGAGGCTGGCGCGCTTCAAGCGTTGGGCCGTAAAAGTGCTATCGTCGACGATGATCAGGGCCCCTGGCACCAGTTGCGGTAGATTGACCACCAGCGCAGCCGGATTCAGCGCAATCAGCACGTCGGGTGCGTCCCCTGGCGTAGTGACCCGGTCGCCGCCAAACTGAATCTGAAAGGCGGACACGCCATAGCGGGTACCGGCAGGCGCGCGAATTTCCGCTGGAAAATCAGGCAATGTGGCCAGATCATGACCAGCGAGCGCCGACGCGACGGTAAATTGCTGGCCTTGTAGCTGGATGCCGTCTCCGGAGTCTCCCGCAAAACGCACAACGTGGCTGATTTTGTCTGCGAGCTCTTGCTTCACGTTCAACCTACGGGAAAAAAAAGGGGGCGGGCATTCTAGCGAAATCAGTCGAACAATGGGATTTATCGTGAGCATATCGATAGACCCCATATCGATAGGTGCTTTTGTGATTTCGATGGATTAGAGTGCGCGCCGAAACGCAGGCCACAGAATCAGCCAACCAGCCCACGAAAACGGGGCCGATTGGCTAACAACAGGAGAAAGTCATGAAGGTTGTCGCACGGACTGACGAGTACACCATCTACCAGAAGCGCAACGAGCGCTACGCCGTCAAGAATGCTGACCGTGAATGGGTCAACGGTGCGGCGAAGATCGGTATTCTGGTCGAACACAAACTCATCGACGCGGTAGTCCCGAAAGAGCCAGAACCGGAGCCGGAACCCGTTGTAGAGGAAGCGCCTGCCGTAGAGGAAGCGCCTGTCGTAGAGGAAGCGCCCGCAGCAGAGGAAGCGTCTGCGGTAGAGGAAACGCCTGCGGAGCCGCCCGCTGCAGCAGTAGAAGAAACCGCCGCGGTCGAAGAACCTGCGGCCGCAGAAACGGTCGAGGCAGAAGCTGCGCCTGCAGAACCGGAAGTGGTTGCCGAGGAAGCGCCCGCAGGGGAAGAACCTGCGGATGCGGTACCCGCGGCTGAGGCACCCGCAGCAGAAACTGCCGAGGCTGAACCTGCTGAAACGGGAGCATCCCCGCCAGAAGCAGAAGCAGAACCAGAAGCAGTTGCGGAAGATGTGCCTGCAGCAGAAGAACCCACCGCTGAAACATCCACGGATGAGGCACCCCCGGATGAGACCCCGGTAGCCGAAGAACCCGCCGCTGAAGCACCGGTTGCCGAAGCGTCAGCAGCGGAGGCGCCCGCGGAAGCAACTAAAGACGACGACGAAGCCGAAGTTGACGCAAAGGCAACGGACAAACCCAAACCCAAAGCGAAGGCCAAGCCAAAGGCTAAAGCCAAGGCGCAACCAAAGGCGAAGGCCAAGGCGAAGGCGAAACCAAAGGCCAAGGCCAAGGCAAAACCCAAGGCCAAGGCTAAAACCAAAGCTAAATCCAAAGCCAAAGATTAGGCACCGAGGCTAACGATTTGGTGGTGTCGTAAATGACATCATGGTTCCTCCATAGCATAATGACGACCGGGTCGAGGGAACTAACACATGGAGTTGTCGGAGCAACGGAAGCTCGTGGTGCTTTGGCGTCGCTACCTGGGCGGCGACCCGCCCACATCCATCACGCTTAGAGAGTTCTATCTCAACGAGGTCGTGCCGTCCGACCTATACGAGTACGGATGTGTATTCGAGGTATTCGACGTCATCGCCAACGGCGCGTTCGATTTGGATGAGTCGGTGACTTGGCGCGCATGGGTCACCGCGCACGCCAACGCAGCCGCATAGAGGCCAAATAAAAGTCAACTAAGCATATCGCCGCGACAGGATTGGCCCTGGTGTTTTACAATGCTCGGCTCACTCGCGATTGGTGAAGAATGGCCGTGGTGCAGTCCGTTGCAGATTTCAAGGTTGTCGCCGACTACCAGCCGGCGGGCGATCAACCGGCAGCCATTGCGGGCCTGATCGAAGGTCTAGACGTCGGTTTGAGCCACCAAACGCTGCTGGGTGTCACCGGCTCTGGCAAGACCTTTGCCGTCGCCAACGTCATTCAGGCGGTACAACGTCCCACACTGGTATTGGCGCCAAACAAGACCCTTGCGGCCCAACTCTACGGTGAGTTCCGCGAATATTTCCCGCAGAATTCCGTCGAGTACTTCGTCTCTTATTACGACTACTACCAACCCGAAGCCTATGTCCCGTCGTCGGACACATACATCGAAAAGGACGCGTCGATCAACGCTCACATCGAGCAAATGCGCCTTTCCGCTACGAAGGCATTGCTGGAACGGCGCGACACGATCATCGTTGCGTCGGTCTCCGCCATTTACGGACTAGGAGATCCTCAATCGTATCTAAGAATGGTGCTGCACCTCGACCGCGGCGACCGTGTAGATCAGCGGTATATTTTGACGCGCCTTGCAGAGCTGCAATACACCCGCAACGACATGGCGTTTGGGCGTGGCACGTATCGAGTGCGAGGCGATGTGGTCGACATTTTCCCCGCCGAATCGGAAAAGGAGGCGGTGCGCATCGAACTGTTCGACGACGAGATCGAGAACCTATCCACGTTCGATCCGTTGACCGGCGAAATTCTCAACCGTGTACCGCGTTATACGGTGTTTCCGAAATCCCACTACGTGACGTCGCGAGAACGTATCTTGGGGGTTCTGGACGATATCAAAGATGAGTTGCGCGACAGGCTCAAGGTGCTGCAAGACGCCAACAAGTTAGTCGAAGCGCAACGCTTGGAGCAGCGAACGCGATTCGACCTCGAGATGATCAAAGAGCTTGGTTATTGCTCCGGTATCGAGAACTACTCGCGCTACCTATCGGGGCGCGGCCCGGGTGAACCCCCTCCAACCTTGTTCGACTATCTACCGAAAGACGCATTGCTGATTATCGATGAATCGCACGTCACCGTGCCGCAGATCGGCGGCATGTACAAAGGCGACCGATCGCGCAAGGAAACGCTCGTGGAGTACGGGTTCAGGCTACCGTCCGCCCTCGACAACCGCCCCCTGCGTTTTGACGAGTGGGAGCGGTTGAGTCCGCAGATCATTTTTGTCTCGGCTACGCCGGGCCCGTACGAGGCGGAGTTCGGCGGTCAGGTCGTAGAGCAGGTGGTACGGCCGACCGGCCTGGTTGATCCGGACGTGATCATACGACCGGCTTCGACACAGGTTGATGATTTGCTGGGCGAGATCAGCAAGACGGTCGCCGGCGGCGAGCGGGTCCTGGTCACGACGTTGACCAAGCGCATGGCGGAGGATTTGACCGACTACCTTGACGATCACAAGGTTCGCGTGCGGTACCTACATTCCGACATCGATACCGTAGAGCGCATGGAAATCATCCGCGACTTACGGTTGGGCAAGTTCGACGTGTTGGTCGGTATCAATTTGTTGCGTGAAGGGCTGGACATGCCAGAGGTGTCGTTGGTCGCCATACTCGACGCCGACAAAGAGGGATTCTTGAGGTCTGAGCGATCGCTGATTCAGACCATGGGGCGAACCGCTCGCAACGTCAACGGACGGGCGATTCTGTACGCCGATAAGATTACCGGCTCCATGGAACGGGCGCTTGCCGAGACCGACCGGCGGCGTGCGAAGCAGGTTGCGCACAACGAAGCCCATGGCATCACCCCCCAATCGATTAAGAAGCACGTGACCGATATCTTGGAAGGGGCTCGAGCGCCCGTGCCCGGGTTGGCGCCCAAAACCAAGCACAGGCTACGCGATCGGTCCGGGAAACCGATAGTCATT
>CBDTZM010000111.1:0-6067 GCA_965364915.1 uncultured Pseudomonadales bacterium
TTACCGGCGGCCGCTACTTCCGCGCGCAAAATACCGAGAAGCTCGCCGAAATCTACGACATCATCGAAGGGTTGGAGCCCATAGAACAAGACCCGGAGACCTACCGGCCAATAGCGGCGCTCTATCATTGGCCCTTGGGGCTTGCATGGTTGGTGATGTGCACGCTGATATTCCTCGATTGGCGAGGATTGGTTCGTGATTGAGGAATTGCACTTTATTCGACCGTTGTGGTTGCTGGGCGTTATCCCGGCACTGGCGCTCGCGATCGTGTGGGTACGCCGCCGAACGTCGGGGTCCCACTGGGAGGATGCGGTCGCTCCCGAACTACTCACTGTCTTGTTGGAGTCTACCGGTAAATCACGCGCGCAAAGAGCCGTCTGGGGTTTGGTATTCGGTCTCGCGGTAGGTACCGTCGGATTGGCCGGACCGACCTGGGAGCGTCTGCCTCAGCCCGTAGAACAAAAAAACGACGCCCTCGTGATCTTGTTCGATCTATCGTTGTCGATGTTCGCAGAAGACGTCTCGCCATCGCGACTCGTTCGGGCCAGACACAAAATCGTCGACGTGTTGCGGCTTCGCGAAGAAGGCTTTACCGCGCTCGTCGCGTTTGCGGGCGATGCCCATACGGTTGTGCCTCTCACCGACGACACTCGTACGATCGAAAACCTGTTGCTCGCCTTGAGTCCGGAGATGATGCCGGTGCTGGGCAGCAACACCCGCAGCGCAATGGAAGTCGCCCACGAACTATTCGACAACGCGCATATCGAACAAGGTCGCATATTGTTGGTAACCGACGCGGTGGATCGCATCAACGATGTTACCGATTTCAGCAACCCGCGATTTCCGGTTTCGCTTCTCGGCGTGGGGACCTCCCAGGGCGCGCCGATTCCGCTCGATTTCGTGAATCAGCCCGGAAGGGTGTTACAGACCCAACAGGGCGAGACCATTCGGGCGGTGCTCGACGAAGATCGCTTACAAAGTATCGCGAGCATCACCCATGGTCGTTATCGCACACTAGTCGTCGACGATGGCGACATCGCTCATCTGATGGCGACCCCCCTACCCCAAGACGATGCCAGCATCGAGATCGACCGCGATTTCGATACTTGGGCGGACGCAGGTTATTGGATCGCGCTATTGCTCATTCCGTTCATGCTGGTGGGGTTTCGCCGTGGAATATTGGCCAGCGTCTGCCTTTGTATCTTGCCGTTCCCGGCAGAGGCCGGTCTGTGGGACGATTTGTGGCAGCGCCGCGACCAGCAAGGGCGTGCCGCGTTACTCGATGGGCAACCGGATTCCGCCGCGAACCTTTTCAAGGACACCAAATGGAGGGCCGCTGCCAAATACAGAAGCGAGGACTACGAAGGCGCTGCCGAGGACTATTCGGTCGCGGAAGTGGCAGACGATCATTACAACCTCGCTAATTCACTCGCGCAGCTAGGCGAGTATCAAGCAGCAATCAATGCCTACGACCGAGCTATCACCATGGTACCCATTCATGACGACGCGGTGTTCAACAAGGCGCTCGTCGAAAAGCTTCTGCAACAACAACAAGAAGCGTCTGAGCAAGACAACAACCAACAACAAAATCAAGGCGGCAACAACCCGGACGACGCACGCCAATCACAGAACGACGACTCGCAACAGGATCAGCAAAACAACGAGGATCAACAGGCCCAATCGCAGAACCAGGAACAATCGGAAGAGCAGAACCAGCAAACCGACGCCGACGACAGCCAACAGCAAATGCAGGCACAAAACGATCAGCGTTCTCGCGACGAGAAACGAGAAGCTCTGGAACAGTGGTTGCGCCGCGTGCCCGACGATCCGGGTGGCTTGCTGCGCCGGAAATTCCAGTACGAAACCAACCAACGATTGCGCCGCGGCAATTACCGCGATCGCGAACAGGAAAAGATCTGGTGAACGCAGGCATGCCAACCGTCGCGGCAGCCATCACCTGCGCGTGCTTGTTGACTTGGTCCGGCGCTGCGTGGGCAGAGATTCGTGCGAGCGTCGAACCGAGCACCGTCGAAGAAATGGAATCGGTTCGAGTAACGCTGCGGGTCGAAGGTAGCAACCAGACCGAAAAACTGGATCTCGCCGCACTCGAGGAGAACTTCGAAGTGTTGGGAACCAACACTTCAAGTCAATTTCGCAGTATCAACGGCCGGGTGCAGAGCTGGGTGGAGTATCACATCAACCTTCGCCCAAGGCGCACAGGCAATTTACCAATTCCGTCGTTGACCATTGGTGGTCAACAGAGTCCGCCACTCGAGATAACCGTGCGCGCTCTGGAACAGGACGTCAAAGATACCATCAAACGCATGATCTTCTTCGAGACAGAGGTTTCGCCGAACCCGGTCTACGTGCAAGCGCAAACGATACTAACCCGCCGATTGTATTACGTTTCGACCGGCGTGCAGATTTACAGTGATCTACCCGATGTACCTGAAATTGCGGACGCCGTCGTCATACCGGTAGGCGAAACCGCTACTTCGACAATCGAGCGCGATGGCCAACGCTACGGCGTGTACGAACAACGCTACGCGATCTTTCCGGAGAAGAGCGGGACCTTGCGCATCCCCGAAATATCCGTCACGAGTTCCGTGCGCCTGCGCACTAAAGGCAGAACGCGCCGCTCCGGCATTCGGGTCAGCACCGTTGAGGTGGTCGTCGACGTCAAGCCGATGCCCGCAGGTTACCCTGCCGATCAGCCTTGGCTTTCCGGTAAAGACGTGTCGATCACTGAAACGTGGGAGCCAACCGACCCGAGCTTCGAGGTTGGCGAGCCCGTGCGCCGCGTACTGACCGTCGCGGTTACCGGTAATACCGGTTCATCGATTCCACCCGTGGTGATGCAGCTCCCCGAGCAAAACTTCAAACAGTATCCCGAACCGGAACAGTTGTCTGATGACAACGCGGGCGCGGAGATCCTCGGTAGCCGCAAACAGATCTACTCGATCATTCCCATAACGCCCGGTGTCATTACGCTTCCGGAACTCAGAATTACCTGGTGGGACACGATCAACGAACGTGTTCGCGAATCCGTCTTGCCGGACCGCAGGGTCACGGTCGTCGGCGACCCGGCGGTTGTACAGGTCGAGCAACCGCCTGAAGTCGTCCTCACGGGCACGTCACAACCTGAACTGCCTGGCGACGAAGAACTCATCTACCCGCGTTGGCTGGTGGGTTTGACCGTCATTGGCTTCATAGGCTGGCTGATCACGTATCTCGTGATGCAGCGCAAGCCGACGGCGGACGGTGAGACGGTGCGTCAGAAGACGCTCGTGCACCCTGGGCCGGAGCCGAGCGTGGCGCTCAATACCTGGCGCACGCTGAAGTCGGCCGCCAAAGGCGACGACGCCGGTGCCATGCGCGCGGCGCTGATCACCCACCTGTCCAAACACTGGCAAACCGAATCCACCGAAACAGTGCGCCGTATCGAACAGTCCGCCGACGGCCACGAAATCATGACAGCGCTGAATCGCGCACTTTACTCCGAAGAGGGAGGCACGGAGGTTGACGGCAAGGCGTTACTCGACACCGCAGCATCTTTGTCCCGATCGACCCCGCCTAAAAACCCGAACGATTTACCTGAGTTGTACCCATCCCCCGGGTAGCAACGGCAAGCAATCACAGATGTTCAGAGACTTTTACTAACAAGCTCATAAACGTCCTTCGACAATTCATCAAGCTCCATGATTCGCGTCAAGGCATTCTTCATCAACGCCTGACGCTCGACATCGTATCGTTGCCAGCGAGTCAACGGCGCAACCAGTCGCGCGGCGATCTGAGGATTGATCGCATCTATCTGAATCACCTTGTCGGCAACGTAGGCGTATCCGGATCCGCTCACAGCATGGAAGTTTCGATGGTTGCGCAATCCGAACACACCAAACAACGCCCGAACTTTATTTGGGTTACGCGAATCGAAGGCTGGGTGCTTTTCGAGAGCGAGCAGTGCTGACGCGTCATTGACGGGACTAGCCGCTTGGATCGTGAACCATTGATTTACCACCAGGCTTGCATCGCGCCAGCGCGCGTAGAACGCATCCAACACCGCCTGTCGATCCATAATATTCTCTGCGTTGGCAACTTCCCGAAGCGCGGCAAGGCGATCCGTGAGGTTGTCCGCCGTCTCTAGATGCGACAACAACAACTTACCTAAAGCGTCCACCGGCAAGGTTGCTGCGAGGTAGGACATCGCGAGATTGCGCAATCCGCGGCGCGCCATACCAATCGCGTCGGGTGCATAGGCACCGCCTTCGGTATTGGCCTCGTAAAGCGACTGCCACGTTTGCTGCAGGCGCTCTGCCAACGTCGACTTCAACTTGGCGCGAGCATCACACAGACCTTCCACATCAACGCCTGCCCCGGCCTGTTCGAATAGGTAGTCTTCGGCCGGCAGCGTCAACATTTCCGCCAGCAGCGATTGCTGCTCGGGGTCGACGGCTTGCAAAGCATCTCGCAAAAGCTCGTCGAACAGATCGACGACTCGATTGCTCACCAACGCACCGTCACGCAAATCATCGATTTCCGCCAACAGCAGGCTTTGCATGGCATCCCAACGCGCGAATCCATCGGAATCGCGCACGGCCAGAAATGCCAGAGTTGCCGGGTCACGAGAATATTCCACTCTTACCGGAGCAGAAAATCCTCTCAGCACGCTCAACGTAGGCTCATGATCCAGGCCTTTGAAAACCATCCGTTGCACAGAGTCGCGGCAATGCACTAACAGGCTGGAACCACGTCGTTCAAACTTGGTCGAGGTTTCGATCTGCAAAGCTTCGTCGACCAGGTCACGACCGTCTTTAGTCAGCAAACCCAACTCCAGCGGAATGTGAAACGGCTGTTTGTCCGGCTGTTGGGGCGTCGGTGGGCAACTCTGGGCTAGCTCCAGGTCCAAGGTGTCGCCGTGCCATTGGGTCGTGACCTTCACCACCGGCGTGCCGGCTTGCTCGTACCAGCGCCGGAACTGACCCAGATCGACCTCGTTGGCGTCCTCGATGGCCAACACGAAGTCTTCGGTCGTAACCGCTTGCCCGTCGTGCCGTTCGAAATACAGATCGGAGCCCTTGCGAAATCCTGCAGCACCTACGCATCGATGCAGCATGCCTACTACCTCGGCACCTTTTTCGTAGACCGTCGTCGTGTAGAAGTTGGAGATCTCGATGTACGAATCCGGACGTACCGGATGGGCGAGTGGTCCGCTGTCCTCAGCGAATTGCACCGATCGCAGAAAGGCGGCGTCTTCGATGCGTTTGACCGTTCGTGACTGCATGTCCGAGGTAAATTCCGCGTCTCGAAATACCGTGAACCCCTCTTTGAGACTCAGTTGAAACCAGTCCCGGCACGTCACTCGATTACCCGACCAATTGTGGAAGTACTCATGACCGATGATGGCCTCGACGCGTTGATACGCCGCATCTGTCGCTGTGTCGGGTGAGGCGAGTACGCACGACGTATTGAATATATTGAGGCCCTTGTTCTCCATGGCCCCCATGTTGAAGTCGTCCACCGCGACGATCATGAAAAGTTCGAGATCGTACTCACGACCGAACACCTCTTCGTCCCAGCGCATCGCTCTCTTCAACGCGCCCATCGCGTAGTCACACTGGTCGATGTTGTGAGGCTCGGAGTAGATTCTGAGTTCTACCTCTCGCCCGCTCATGGTGGTGAACGTGTCGGCCATGAGTGCTAAATCGCCGGCTACCAAGGCAAACAGATAACTCGGCTTCGGAAACGGATCTTCCCAGGTAACGCGACGCCGTCCCGCATCTTCGGTGTCTTCTATCAGGTTGCCGTTCGAGAGCAGTACCGGGTAGGTCACGGCATCGGCGATGATCGTCGTGGTGAACTTCGACAGCACGTCAGGTCGATCTTGGTAGTACGTGATCTTACGAAAACCCTCGGCTTCGCATTGCGTGCAGTACATAGACGCCGATTTGTACAGTCCCTCGAGGGCCGTGTTCTCCTCCGGTTTGATGCGGGTCACTATCTGCACTTCGCATGCGTCAGGGACGGAGAAAATCGCAAGTGTGTCGTCATCGACCTGAAACTCGTTGCC
>CBDTZM010000112.1:0-6039 GCA_965364915.1 uncultured Pseudomonadales bacterium
CCGGCTGGCGGCGCTACAGCGAGGCCATCGCCTACCGCCAGTTGAGGGCCCAGGCGCGAGCCCGAGGCATTGCTGGCGCCGGCGCCATCATCGGTGGCGTTCTGGCGATTTACGAGAGCGACAGCGGCTATGTCGACGCCGGCGGTCTGACGAGCGTGTTGGCCGGCGCAACGTTGTTCAAAAGTGCCGTGACAAAACGCAATGAAGCCGCCATGCAAGCCGAGGTGTTGCAGGAGATCGGCGTTGCTGCAGAAGCGGAAATAGCCCCGCACACCATCGAACTGGAAAACCAAACGGTAAGTCTACAAGGCACCGTCGAGGAGCAGTACACCGAGCTACGGCGCATTCTGCGTGAAGTGTACTTCGAAGATTTAGACCTCCCGCCGCCTTTGGAAGACCCGCCCTTAGAAGACCCTGAACCCGTCTAGAACCCATGTCTGAAGACCCAGGCATCATCAGGCCGAAAACGGTTCCCCTGAGCCATAGTGCGAAACCGCAGGCCGAACATCCCGCGGCAACGCCGCGCTGGCTGGTACCGGTCGGTGCGCTCGTGGTCGGGGTGCTCGTCTATGCGCTGTTTGCCGTGGCTCCCGACTTCGTCACCCCGGTGGACGTCGAACCGGTGACCACGTCCCCGAACGCAGATCCCAGTGTGAAGGGTCCTGCGCCTGCGGAAGAACAACTACCTCCATACCAGGCCCTGCAGCGCGAACAGGCCCGGCAGGACGCACAAGACGAATTGGGCAGGTTCGTCGAACTCGAGTTACACCTCAGGGACACAATGCAGGTCGGTACATGGGGCCAGGCTGGGTATGACGCGGCCAAGGAACACGCTTTAGCGGGCGATGAAGCGTTTCTTCGCGAGCGCTTCGGGCCGGCGATCGCGAGCTATCAAGCTGCCACCCGAGCCCTCGCGGAGCTGATCGAAGAAGGCGAACGCGTGTACGCAGAAGCCTTAGCGGCCGGTATCGAAGCCATCAACGCCCGGGATAAGAAAACGGCGGACATGCAACTCGCGCAAGCGCAACTCATCAAACCCGGCAAGACCGAACTCACCAACGCCATCCGGCGCGCTGAGCGCTTACCCGAAGTCGTGACGTTGTTCCGCACGGCACGCAACCAGGAGCTCACGAGCCTCTGGGATGAGGCGTTAGCGACCTACGAACAAATTCGTGTTCTCGACGCGGATACGCCTGGACTCGTTGATGCCATAGCCAATGCACGCTACGGCAGGTCGCAACTGAACCTGCAAGAGTATTTGTCCGACGGCTTCATCGCCCTGGACAACCAGTCTTTCAAGTCGGCGACCGCCGCCTTCAACCGAGCACTCGCGATTGAGGCCGACAACGCCGTCGCGCTCGGGGGTCTACAGCAAGTCGCCGAGCAAACCGTCGTTGTCGAGATCGACAGGCTCGAAGCGCGTGCCAGCAACTTCGAGGCCAAAGAGCAATGGCAGGAGGCAGCCAGCGACTACAACGCTATTTTGGCACTCGACTCCAACATCCAGTTCGCCAAACAAGGTCGTACACGCGCGGAACTTCAACAACAATCGTTCGACACATTGTCAAACATCGCAGCGTCCGCGGAACGATTGTCTTCCGATCGCCTCTATCAGGAGGCCCAACAGATATTGGAACGCGCCAAAGGTCTCGAACCCCGCGGGCCGCAGCTGGCCCGCATCGTCCAAGAGGTAGATGAATTGCTACAGCTCTACGGCAATCCGGTACCCGTGGTATTGCACTCGGACAACGCGACAAACGTCATGCTGTCGAGCGTTGGCCAACTCGGCAAGTTCTCGGAAAAACACCTCAACTTGAGACCTGGTGCCTATACGTTGATCGGCAGCCGCGACGGCTGCCGGGACGTTCGAACCAACATTACCGTGCGTCCGGAAATGGCGCCTGTGGATATTCGTTGTGAGGAAGTTCTGCAGCGATGACTGCCAACGAACAATCCTCGGGTGAATCGAGCACTATCCAAGCGGTTCACTATCAGCCGCACTCGACCGTGGTGGAGCATGCACCGCGGTTTTCTCGAACACAGTGGACCTTGTACGGAATCGCAGCACTGGCGGTATTGTTGCTCGGGTTTCTGTTCACCGCCCGGTCTGTACAACTCAACTTTGTGCCCGGTACCGACTCGATTGTCGTGTCCGGTGGTCCCGCCTTCGAATTCGGTGGCGTGCATCTCATGTTGCAGATGGAGTACAGGGTCTCGGCCAGCACCGATGGCTACTACCCGTTAGACGTGTTGGTCGATGTCGCCGAGGAACGCAATCAGTCGTTCGAATTCGAATTCGTACCCTTGCCCGGCGTCGTCTCGGTGACGTCGGTACCGGAGGGTGCTTACGTTGCGGTTGACGGCCGACCGCTCGGGGCCACCCCGTTAGAAGATATGTTAATCGATGCTGGCGTTCGCCAACTGCGGTTCACGCATCCCCGCTATCAGGCATTGGAAGTCGATGTCGACATCGAGGGACGCAACCGCCCCCAACAGGTCGTGCACGCACTGACACCCAATTGGGGCGACATCACCGTCAACACCGATCCCCCCGGCGCCGACATTCTGCTCGACGACGTGGATACCGGGTTGCGCACGCCTGCGGTGGTGGAGATATTGGCCGGCGAACACGAAATTCAACTTACACTCGACGGCCACAAGAGCCATCGACAACGCATACTCGTCGGAGCCGAAGAAGCCCAGTCGCTGGCCACGGTAGCCTTGCAGCGCGCCGACGGCCTACTCACCGTGCAGACCAGCCCGGCCCGTGCCGGGGTGACCATCGATGGGCAGTACCAAGGCGAGTCACCTGTCGATATTGCCCTGCAATCGGGACGACCCTACCGTTTACAGATATTCAAGGCGGGGTATGCGCCCCATCAAACTCGCGTCAGCCTGACCACGGGGGAACGGCGCACGCTCGATTTCCGTCTGCAACAGCTAACCGGCACCCTGGTCATTCAAGTGGATCCTCCGCACGCTCGATTATTCGTCGACGGCAAGGCCCTCGGTGCCGCGAACCAGTCTATCGAACTGCCGACACGCGCCCACGATCTAGAGATAACGCTGGAAGGTTATGCCGGCTACGCAACCGAGATCACACCCCGCAGCGGTCTGACTCAGGAGCTCAAGATCAGGCTGCTAACGCTCGCCGAGGCGCGATTGGCGGCGCTCACACCCACGATTACCACCGCGGCGGGCCAATCCCTCAAGCTGTTCGACCCGAGCCCCATTGAACTTGGCGCCTCCAGACGCGAACCGGGGCGCCGCGCCAACGAGACGCTGCGCAAAGTCGAACTAGAACAGCTGTTCTACATTGGCATGCATGAAGTCACCAACGCTCAGTTCAAACGCTTCGCGAGTGGTCACGATACCGGCCGATACGAAGAGCAGCGCATCGACAAAGACGACCAACCGGTTGCCGATATCACCTGGCACGATGCCGCCCGGTATTGCAATTGGTTGTCTGTCCAAGACGGGCTGCAGCCTTTCTACCGTGAAGAATTCGGTAAGGTCATTGGCGCCAACCCGACCGCGAGAGGCTACCGGTTACCGACCGAAGCCGAATGGGCATGGGCGGCACGGCATGTCGAAGGCGCTGAGTCGCTGCTGCGCTTTCCCTGGGGAGCGGCATTGCCGCCGCCAGATCGACACGGCAACTACGCGGATCGCGCCGCCCAACACCTGGTCGGGCGCATCATCTTCGGCTACAACGACAACCACGTGGTTGCTGCGCCCGTTGGCACGTTCGACGCGAACAGCAAAGGCATTTTCGATTTAGGCGGCAACGTCGCGGAGTGGGTTCACGACTTCTATCAACACCCCGTTACTGCAGACACCGGACCGCTAGGCCCCCCAGAGGGGGAGTATCATGTCATCAGAGGATCGAGTTGGATGCATGGCACGACGACCGATCTCAGACTGTCGTTTCGTGACTACGGCGCCGACGGCCGACGCGACGTCGGGTTCAGACTAGCTCGATTCGCAGAATAGCGAGGAGGTGCAATGCGCAGATCGTTTTTCGTAACCGCAGCGTTGATGGCTCTGTCGGTTGCCTTCGCCGCAACCGAGGTTGTCTCGGCGGAAGCCGACGAAGACACGGAGGAACAGCTCGAACAAGGCGAACCTGTCACCGAACCGACCGGTCCGTCCCCCGAGGTCTTCCTCCCCACAGAAGAAATCTCTGAAGATTTCGCCGTACCTTTCCCAGTGGATATCTAAACCCGACATGAAGCGACAACTACCTTTCGAACTCGTCTACCAGATCTCGGCGCTCGTCGTCGCACTCATCATCGTGCACTTGGTCTACATCACCTTGATCAGGCCCAACGCCGCCGCCATCGCGGAGGTTCAGGCCGAACAAATCGCGGCGGGCAATGTCGTCGACGAAGAGCAGTCGATATACGTGATCTTGAAGGACTATGAGCAGGAAAGTTGTTTCATTCTCATGATATGGGCGATCGCTATCATGGGGTTCAAGGGACGCAATGCCCTGCGCGAGCGCGCCTTGTTCCAAGGCGACATCGTCAAGGTAACCGAAGGCATGAGCATCCTGCCGGAGGACACTCGCGAGTACACGCGGCCCATTCAGGCGCTTCCCGATGAAACCCAAGAATATCTGTTGCCAAGAGCGTTGATGGCAGCACTGCAGCGCTTCGCCTCGACACGCAACGTGCAGGATGTTTCGGAAGCCGTCAGGGCGGTCTGCGCAACCGAGTCGGATCACCTCGACACGGAGCTGTCGATGGTGCGCTACATCGCCTGGGCAATTCCGTCCATAGGCTTCATCGGTACGGTGCGCGGTATCAGTGGCGCGCTCGGACAGGCATACAAGGCCGTGGAGGGTGACATCGCGGGCGTCACCGCGAATTTGGGCGTCGCGTTCAACTCGACGTTCATCGCGCTGGTCATCAGCATTGTCATCATGTTCCTCATGCACCAACTACAGCTCATTCAGGAACGCCTCGTGTTGGACACGCAAACCTACTGTGACCAACGATTACTTCGACATATGCAGGTGCGCAATTAGTGACGCTATTGCTCGAACTCAACGATGCGCATTTGTCGCTCTACCAGGACGGTGCCGCTATCTATCGGCAGCCGGCCGTCGCGCACCTGTCGGACGCCGGCAATCGCTTCGGTGAGGCAGCGATGCAGCTGGCTCGACTGCATCCACAACAAACCAACGATCAATACCTGTCCAGATTGAACGCAGATCCACTGTCCGTCACCGGCAAGCAGGCGGCCAACCATGCCGACCTCGTGTACCTGCATCTGCTCGAGATGAAGCCACTGGTGCACGAAGACATCGTCATCGCGGTCCCGGGAACGCTGACGAACGACCAATTGGGCGTATTGCTCGGCATCGCCGAAGAGGCCGGCGTGAAAGTATCCGGATTTGTCGATACGGCGGTGTTGATGGCAAGCGCCGTCGAGTTGCCGACCGACGCTTGGGTGCTCGACCTTCACCAAAATCTTGCCTGCGTGACCGAGCTCGAGGTCGGCGATGCTGTACAAAAACAGAAAGCCGAAGGGTTGCTCGGGTGTGGCCTGATGTCGTGCGTCGATAGCTGGGCCAACTTGCTCGCCGACCGTTTCGTCCACGATACGCGGTTCGACCCGTTGCACGCGGCCGACACCGAGCAACAGCTCTACGATCAAATCTACACGTGGACGCAGGGGCGCGACATCGACGACGATTTCGCCATCGAGATCATGCACAACGATCACGCGCGGCGGGTCCAGGTCACCGGCGCGGCGCTGCAAAGCAAGCTCAACCAACGATTTAAACTCCTTGCCCAGAAGCTGCCTAGTGCCGCAACCGTCATGGTCAGCCCCCGCAGCGCCGCACTTCCCGGTTTGCTCGGCGCGCTCGACGAACTCGGCGTGCACGCAACGACCATCGCCGACGATGCCCTCACGACCGGCTTTGCGCGGCATGCCGAGGATCTCGCCCAAGGCGCGCCACGGCTCGTGACCGAAATCGCCTACGATCACGACGTGCGCAAGCCTGCACCGCGCGCCACCGGGGCCACCCAC
>CBDTZM010000113.1:0-6039 GCA_965364915.1 uncultured Pseudomonadales bacterium
GACCGCCGAGCCCGGGCTGTAATCTTCTTGGAATGACTTGGGAACCGTGCCCTGCGTGAAATTCGTGATCAGGTCGAACGCGGCCGCGGCCGCAGCCTGGCCACCCGTTGTAAAGCCTTCGTACCATTCCCGGCCCTTTCGCTCTGCGAGAATATTAGGTGCTCCGCGTTGCACGTCGGGCGCGAACCCCATCATGTCGGAATGGTCGGTGATGACCAGCCAGTCGAGTGGTCGGCCGAGCTTGACCGGCAACCCGGTTGCCGAGGTCACCTGTTCGCCGCGCGCGAAGCGGTAGGCTTCTTCGTGACCAAGGGTGTTGCCGAACAATCCGGCATCGAGCGAGAGACCCGTGTGCAGGTGCGTCTCTCCCCAGAATACCCTGCTCGGGAAAGAACGCTCGGCGTAAGGCGAATAAGCCCTACCCGGATACAGCCCCTCGATGACATCGGGCTGAGGGCTGCCGATGTCCGCCGCCAGGACCAGTCCGGGTACCAGCACACCGATTAGAAAAGTTCGAGAGACGTTGCGCAGTTTGACGTTCATCATCAGCTCCTTGATGGATTGGACTTCCTTTCTCCACAGTCACGCCTCGCATCCACAAGTTGTTTGAAGCGACGCAACCGTCCACGCACATTACGCGAATTCGACGAAGACTTCGCCTCAATGTAGTCTGGCGTGTATAGAACATCGCCCAAGCGTCACATGAAGTGGATCATCGGCACCTTCGCACTACTCGCAGTTCTCCTTGCTGCGGGCGTGCTATGGATCGTGTATGCGGATCACGAGGATCTGAAACCGACGTTCGAAGAATACGTCCAAGAGCTAACCGGCCGCGAGTTCAGCATAAACGGAAAATTCGAACTCGAGGTCGGCGAGTACGCGACTCTCGTAGCGGAAAACGTTCAATTCGGCAATGAAGAGTGGGCCATTGGGCCGATGGTGCAGGTTGAACGGTTAGCCGTCACGGTGGATTACCCCTCGCTTCTCGTCGGCACGATCGTCATCCGAGATCTCAGCTTGCAGGGTACGACACTCTTCCTGGAGCGCCTCGAAGACGGCCGCAACAACTGGACTTTCGGCGAACCGACCGCACAGACGTCCGAGAATCGTTTCCGCGTGGTACTGGAACAGGCGCATCTGGACGACACGGCGATCACCTATCGCGCACCGACCCTTGAGCGTCCACTGGAAATCGATATCGTGTCTGCACGGCAGGAACATCGACTCATTGATGACAGTCTTAGCACCCGCATCATAGGCGCCGTCAACGGTCGATCTATAGAAGTCGACGCAGAATTGCGTACGCTTGAGAACTTGCTCGAAGGTAAAAACGTCGAGTACGACCTGCGTGGACGCTTCGGTGGGTTGGCAATCGACAGCCATGGCATCATCGACGACCTGTTAGATCCAAGCAAACCAACGTTTACGTTGAACGTTGCATCTCCCAACGTGGATGAAGTGACTGCCATGCTGGGCCTACCCGACTATGGCGAGGGTAGCCTGCGGCTCGATGCCCACTTGACGCCTCATGACGACAACGTGGAACTGACTGTTCGAGGCAATCTCGCTGGACTGGATATCGACGCATCGGGTCGCGCGTCGGATCTACAAGCACTCAGACAGGTGGAGTTCGACATCAAGGCAAGCGGACCTCACCTCGGCAGGTTTCTGAACCTAATCGGCATCGACGACGTGCCGGAGGAACCGTTTCAGTTGGACGGCCACTTGCGCCGCTTGGATTCACAGCTAGTCATCGACAACGTGGTCCTGGAGGTTGGACAAGCAACGTTTCAGCTCAAGGGCATCGTCGACGGCTTCCCCGGGTTGGACGCCGCGAACGTGCACCTCAACGTAGCCGGGCCAGATCTTGCACCGTTCAGCAAACTATTCGGCCTACCCGGCTCGTTCACGGGGCCGTTCGAACTTGACGTTGCTATCGAACAACCCCTAGGCGCGGCGGATGTTGTTGACGCCCTGCTCACCACGGCGCCGCTGCAGTTACGATTGCACGGCCCACTCGGTGACCCACCAAACTATGACGGCACCCAGTTCGAGGTCGTGGGCAGCGGTCCCAACTTACACACGGTGATTTCCATCGTTGCCGGTAGGGGTCCCTATCCCTTGCCGCTGATACCGGAAGATCCTTTTAGCGTGCAGGCGACCGTTGACGTCACTGTCGACGGATTTTCGATCAACGATCTAGAGGTTACCGTTCAGGACGCGAGAGTTAGCGGCAACGCAACCGTGACGTCGCAACGGGGAGAGTTCGCGTTCGAAGTATCGCTACCCAATCTGCAAGACATGGACATTCCTATTCCAGGCTGGCAACCCGAAGCCGTTCCTTTCGGACTACAGACCTCAGGCGCCTGGAACACCAATCGATGGACGATCGACACTCACATCTCACTAGGCGACGCCACGTTCGATTGGAACGGCGTGTTCGACCCTCCACCGGATCTCTCGGCTACGGATTTTGAATTCAGTATCGACATACCGAGTCTCGCCAATCTAGGTTTGTTCGACGGCGACCGACTACCGGAACAAGCCTTCACGCTCGACGCCCATTTCGACGGCACCGTGCAGTCGTTTGTCATGGATCAGTTGCAAGGGTCACTCGGCGGAACTCACTTTACCGGCAGTCTGAGCGTCGTTCGCGACGCGCCAGACTCTCGCCTACCGACCTTAAACATGACCCCACAAATTCGAGAGTTCGAGGTCGAGTTATCGCTACGTGATCTGCAGAGCCTGGATATTCCGTTCCTAGGCTGGCAACCCGACGCGGATGCCTTCGTAATGCAAGCTCAAGGCGCGTGGATTAACAATCGATGGACGATTGACTCCAGTCGCATCTCGCTCGGCGATGCCACCGTCGAATGGAGCGGTGTGTTCGACCCTCCCCCGGACCTCTCGGCCACCAACCTCGAACTTGACGTCGACATACCGAGTCTTGCCAATCTAGGCAAGTTCGATGGCGAGCGGTTACCCGATCGAGCATTGACGCTCGACACGCACTTCGCCGGTACCGCGCAGTCGTTCCTTATGGATGAGTTGACCGGGTCTCTGGGTGCAACGACGTTCACCGGCGGATTGAGTGTTGATCTCAGCGACCTCAGGCCCGTTGTCGATGCCGATCTGGATTTCGAGGTACTGGATTTACGCGATTGGGAAGAAGATCCGGAAGAAGTTGTCGAGGAACCGGCCACCGCGACGCGGGTCATTCCAGACTATCGGCTGCCGATGACTCAACTCGCTGCAATGGATGGCACTCTGGACATTGTTGCGCGTACCCTTCGTCTTACCAACCTCACGTTTACCGATGCGCTGATAAAAGCAACCCTGCTCGACGGAGGCCTAACCGTTTCCGAACTGGATATGGTCGCACCTCGAGGACGTCTGGATGGAACGCTGAGCGTCGTGCCGACAGAGCACGAGGCCGAAGTACACTTCACGCTAGCCAGTCAAGGCCTGCATTTGAATCTGACCGACGATCCAAACGATCTCGTACAGGGGATGGTTTTCGACATCGACGTGGATCTAACCGGGCATGGTGCCACGACCCGAGAGGTGGCTGCGTCCCTCAGCGGTCACGCGAGCCTCGATAGCGATGGCGGGCAGGTCCGCAATCGCGGCGTGAGTCTATACGCCGGTTTTGGACGCCAACTGTTGTCCGCGCTCAATCCGTTTGCCGAAGACAGCCCATACACCGAGATCTCGTGCGCAATAGTGTCGTTTGAGGGGACAGACGGACAGTTCAAAACCTCACCGAACATCATCGTGCAGACCGACAAGATCAACCTCATCAGCCAAGGCGCGATCGATCTGAAAACCGAAAAAATAGACTTCAATTTCAATACGAAACCACGCAAGCGTCTCTCGGTGAGCGCGAGCGAGCTGATCAACCCCTACATTCGTGTCGCCGGAACGCTCGGCGAACCAAGACTGACCATGGATCGGCGCGGCACGGCCATCGCGGCAACCGCAGCCGTGGCCACAGCTGGCTTGTCGATACTGGCAAAGGCTGCGTGGGACAGGACATTTCGCAGAGAGGACCCTTGTGAGTAGGCGGAACGGCAGTTTCGCTCGGTCGGTGAGGTCGTTAGAACATTGGCTGTAAGGTGTTTGATCTTCGTGGTCGCCGTCTTTCTTCTTGTTATAGGCGGTGCCGCTCGAGCGCAAGAACAAGATGTCGACACACTCCCAACGATCGCGCAGCAATACGTACAGGCGTGGTTGGGTACAACGGACGCTGACGGCGCTTGGTCGGTCAACGACCCGGCCACCAATTCCGAAATACGTGGCGACTATTCGAGCCTACCGCTAGGCGGCGGTGCCAGCCAGCGGCTGTGGGGCAAACGCGCCCAGATTGGTTTCGAAGGCGGTGCTCTGGTGTCGTGGAAAAACGATGATATTGAGTTTGCCGGGAGCAACGGGACGCTCGCCGTCAGCATAGACACCGAAATGTTCATGATGGACGTGTTCATGGGCGGTGTCGTCGGCGTACGGCCAACGCGTTGGTTACACCTCTATGCGGCGGCCGGTCCGTCTATCGCATGGAGTTATCTGCCTAGCGAAGATGACGACGATATAGTGAACGGCGGGCCAATCGTGATTGGCTCTGGAAGCGTGATCGTGATCGATCTCGGCGCGAGCGAGAGTGATGTATCGTTTGCGCTCTATGGCCGCGTCGGTATTGAGATCGTATTGGACAGCGGCTTTACGTTTGGCGTCAGCGCTCGCTATGCGGACCATGAGTTCGACTTTAACCAACGCGGTGACCTGAAACTCGACGAGGTACAGTGGTTCCTGACACTGGGTTCAAAAATCTAGTCATCGTCAGCGAGAGGTTACCGGAGTGGTCTGACAACTACGACCATCGCTAGCGGTGGCCGGCACCATTTGTGTAGACTGCAGCAATCGCTGGTTGGTGGGGTAGATGATGCGAACGTTGCTGGGGTTCTCCATCGTGGCGCCGGTTCTATTATTCGCAGCCGGTGCCATCGGCAGTACGCTGGAAGACATCAAGTCATCCGGGGAACTCAAGCTGGCCTATCGGGCGGACATACCGCCGTTTTCATCGCGAGGTAGCGACTCGCAACCCAAAGGCTTCACCGTAGACCTATGCGGCATCATCGCACGCGATCTGTCCGAAATGCTCGAAATTCCCGATATGAAAATTACCTGGGTGGAGGTGACCGCCCAGAACCGTCTCGATGCAATCGCTACCGGTCGTGCACACCTGGAATGTGGCGGGACAACGATTACGCTGTCGCGGCAGGAAATCGTGGACTTCTCGAACCTCACCTACGTTACCGGGACCGGCCTGATGGTGTGGGTCGACGGCGAAGTCGATATCGTCGATGACCTTGAAGGCAAACGAGTAGCCGTGGTGGCGGGAACGACAAACGAAACGGTGCTGAAAGATACGCTGGCCGCGCGGGGGATCAACGCAAAGCTGCAGGTGGTCGATACCCACGTCGAAGCGCTCCAACTGCTGGCCGACCGCAAAGTCGATGCCATGGCCGGTGATCGGGCTACCCTACTGGGTCTCGGCTTCGCATCGCAGGGGGGCCGAGATCGTCTGGTTATTACTGCCGACATGCTGTCGTTCGAGCCGTACGCGCTTCCACTGCGGCGCAACGACGCCGATTTTCGGCTTGCGGTCAATCGGTCGCTGTCCGCACTGTACCTGCGAGGAGACGTCGGCAGATCGTGGGAAAAGTGGTTTGGCCGCTACGAAGTCAAACCGACCAGTCTGTTGTTGACGCTGTATCGGTTGAATAGTTTTACCGAATAGCGTTGCGCAACGGTTCAGCCAACGCACGATAGCGGTGCACTAGCCTGCACCGGCCGACAAGACAGACACGTCTCCCGTGCTACTCGAAGGCGTGACCGATGAACATCTGCACCTCGCCGCCCTCCTTGGACCCAGCCAAATCCAGCCGGATGATTAATCCCTCCACGGATATCCGCAGACCACCACCAACGCTGAATTTCATGTCCTTGTGAAATTCTCCGATATCCCATTCGTCGGCCACGCGA
>CBDTZM010000114.1:0-6039 GCA_965364915.1 uncultured Pseudomonadales bacterium
AGCAGACCATCGATGGGCTTGCGCAGCAGTGGAAAACGAGCATCGAAGCATCTCTGCTCGCCAACGATCTTGCCCAGGCGCAGACCAAACTCGATGAATCCGTGACCGCGTTCCCCACAGACCCGGCACTCACCGACCTGGAACGCCAGTTGACCAATCGCAAGCACGCCGGCGACCTGTTGCTCAGCACCCAGGCGCTGTTGCGTAGCCATGGCTTGTCGGATGTCCCGTCGGCAACGGCTGCCATTCAGGCGTATCACGAGGTGATCCGACTGGCACCCGAACATCCCATTGCGCAAGCAGAACTGACCGCGCTTTCCGAACACTATGCGGGGCTGGCTCGCGAAGCCGCATCTCGAGGCGACGTGCAGGGCGCCATTAGTTTTCTCGAGCGCGCGACTGCCGCCGATGACGAATTGCCGAGCTTGGCTTCGGTTGGCGATGAAATTCGCCAGGCAACGACCGCGCAAGCCGCCATTGCACAATTGGTCCAGCAAGCGAGTGAATTCCGTTCGCTGGGCCTGCTGGTGGACCCGCCCGGCGAGAACGCCGCCGAGCTCTACCACCGGGTTCTAGCCACGGCGCCCGACAACGTCATTGCGCAGCAGGGCTTGAACGAAGTCACCTCGCAACTACTGAGCACCGCCGCGCAGATGTTGAGCAACGACGATCTGGACGGCGTGCAGACCTTGGTTGACCGTGCAAGCGCGGCCGGTATCGACGCCGCCGTGTTGTTGGAGATTAAAACGCAACTCGACAACACGATTGCATTGATCGCGACCGTCGATCGCAATTTGACGGAAGCACAATCGCTCCTAGAGCAAGGATTCATCACAGAACCCGAATCGGGTAATGCGGTAGCGTTGTTGCGCGATATCGAACGGCTCGACCCGGGCAATGCGATGGCGGCAGAACTGCTGGCGCAGGCGGCGTCACGCCTGGCCGAGGCTGCGCAGGAAGCCTATACCGTGGGACTAACCGATGACGCCAAATATTATCTGGAACTCGCGTTGACCGTCACACCCGATGCGTTGGCCTGGCGCGAACTCAGAGAATCCTGGGACTAGCCGTGCGCTGTTTCCTGGACTGGCAAGACGAGCAGATCGAGGTTGCGGGCAGCCTGACCGTCGGACGGCATCTCGAAAACGATCTCATGATTGCCGGCGAAGATGTCCTCGATTATCACGTTCGTATCGAACCGACGCTGAGAGGCATCACGGCACATCCGCTGGGCGAAGCAACGGTCAACGTCAACGGCGTCGAGCACGATGAACCCGTTGGCCTGATGGTCGGCGATACCCTCAAGATCGGTCAGGTACGGGTAACGGTCGCGGTGCAGTACGACGGCGGCGTGGAAGCCGAGCAGTGGTGGTTGCGTGCCGACACCGAGGACGGCGACTACAAGGTGGTCGGCGAGCTGGACATCGGCCGCAGCGACGCGTCCGCCGTTCTGTTGGACGGCGATCACGTGTCGCGCAACCATGCTCGCATCGTCAACGATCAGTCGCGTATCTGGATTCAAGATCTAGATTCGGCAAACGGCACGCAGGTCAATGGGCAACTGATATCAGGCGCCTGCCGCTTGTTTCATGGTGACCAGGTTACGTTCGACACGTTGGGGTTTCAGTTGGTCGGGCAAGGCGGTGACCTGACACCCGTACGCGCACAAGACGCGCCGGCGCCGAATCCCTTGTTGGTGCAACACACCGGATCGCTGCCCAACGACACGACCGAGATCAATGCGGTCGCCGTCGACGACGATCAAGCCATAGAGGTGCCGGACAGCTCCGAGACGGGCGCATTTTTTCTCGGTGTCAGCGAGCCGGTCAACGGTATGACCTTTCGCACCAAGATCGGCCGTACCATCGTTGGCCGCGACGGCGCCTGCGATATCGTGTTGCAAGATCCAACCGTGTCGTCTCGGCACGCCGAGATCAACGTTCGCCCGGAGGGCTGCACCATCACCAACCTGATGTCGACCAACGGCACGCGGGTCAACGGCGAAGAGGTGCAGAACGCCACGTTGGCCGACGGCGACGTGCTGCGTTTCGGCCGCATCGCCATGGTGTTCAAGGATGTGCCGATCGCGGTGGAACACAACCGCATGCTGAGGCTTCTGCAAGCGGGCCTGCTCATCGCATCGCTGGTGGTGGCGGCCGGATTGCTGGTGATGTTCCTCAGGGGCTAGTGCCCTCATCGGCGCTTGCGCCCGGCCGCCTTGGCTCCTATGCTTTGCGCGCCCTGCTATATGAGCTCTTCAATGGCTGTCAAAATTCCCTTTCGCCGGGACCTTGAGTTCGCGTACGGACAGGTCGCCCAAATTGCCCCGGGCGTGCGCCGGGTCATTGCCGAAAACCCCAGCCCGTTCACGTTGTACGGTACCGGTACGTATATTCTGGGGACCGGCAAGGTCGCCGTGATCGATCCGGGTCCACCCGACAGCACTCACATCACGGCGCTCGTGGAGGGTCTTGCAGGCGAGACGATCAGTCACATCCTAGTGACCCATACGCACATGGACCACTCTCCCGGGTGTCGCTTGCTGCAGAAACATACCGACGCCAAGACCTACGCCTACGGTCCTCACGGCGCCGGCAAGCTCGAGCAGGGGGTGCCGGTAGAAGAGGGCGGCGACATGGAGTTTCAGCCAGACGAGCTGGTTCGCCACGGCGATGTCATCGAGGGCGAGGACTGGTCCGTCGAGTGTGTCTACACGCCCGGCCACACGTCGAACCACACCTGCTACCAGCACCGCGAAGGCAAATCTCTGTTTACCGGCGATCACGTGATGGGCTGGTCGACCAGCATCATCTCGCCCCCCGACGGCGACATGGCCGCGTACCTGGACAGTCTGAAATTGTTGCTGGAGCGCGACGATCAGGCTTACTGGCCAACCCACGGCCCTTGCATCGACGACCCTAAGCCCTTCGTGGAAGCGTTCATCGCGCACCGGCGCGAACGCGAACAACAGATATTGCAGTGTATCGCCGAGAAGGTGCATCGCATCAGCGACATGGTGCCGCGCATGTACACCGAACTGCCGGAATTCATGTACCCCGCGGCCGCGCGCAGCGTACTTGCGGCGATCGAGTATCTTGTCAATAGCGGTACGTTGGCTGTCGACGGCGAGGTGAAGCTCGACAGCGAATATCGGTTGGCTTAGCGTTTACTTAGCGCTTAGGAGGCCCGGCTGCGTTCTTCGCCATTGGATGCGAACCGCAACGCGTCCGGTACGTCTTCGGCAATCGGTAGTTGGACGACGATCGCCACACCGCTGCCGTCGGTCAAATTCATAGCTCGCACGTAGCCGCCGTGGTACTCGGCGATGATGCGCACCACGTACAACCCCAATCCAAAATGCAACCGGTTCTGCGAGCCGCGATGGCTCACCATGGAATCGAACAGCGATTTTTCGGATTGTTCGGGTAGCACGGGACCGCGGTTGGCCACCGTGATCTGCAGGTAGTCGCGATACGTGTCCAGTTGTACCTTGATCGGGCTGTTGCTGCGGTGAAAGTCGATGGCGTTGTCGACAATCTTGTCCAGCAGCTGCTCGATGCGATAGTCGGATACCTCCGCGAACACCGGGTGAGTCGTACCGCGGTACACAAACTCGCACTCGTCGTGACTGATCCGGCAATTGGTCACGTAGTTTTCCAGCAGTTCCTGGATGTCCACGACCTCCAGTTCCTCCGCTTCCAGCGCCTCGTCGAGGTTTGCCGCATCGGCCAGATTCTGGACGATGGAACCGATTCGCGTGACCCCGCGTTTGGCGCTGTCGAGGTACTTGCTGTTCTGTACCCCAGGGTGCTCTTCGGCGAGGTTCTGCAGCGAAGTGCTCAATGTGTTGAGCGGGTTGTTGATCTCGTGGCGCAACGTGCGCGGCATGGATTCCAGAAAGTGGTTGTGTTGGTGCAGCTTCGACAACATGTTGGAAACGCTGCGGGCGAGGTCGCCGATCTCGTCACCGGCGTCGATCTCGTTCTGCAACGCGCTCGTCTTCAATCGGCCGTATTCGTCGATGGCCGCGCTGGCCTCGCGGCGCAAGTTACGGATGCGCCACGCCAGACGCCCGGAAAACGCCAACAATGCGATGAACACCGCGAACACGCTGGCGATCGACAGCAGAATGACTTGTTCGATAGCCGAGCGCTGGAAGCTTAAGATTTCATCGATATTCTGCTCGACGACCACGGTGCCGATGACCTCATCCCGCGACACGATCGGGTGCGCGGCCATGATGATCTCGAGGTACTCATCGAGACTGCGCCGCAGTGCGATCGGTTCGCCGTTCAGGGACGCGCTGATGGTCTCATCCGCGGTCACATCCGAATTGACCGGGTTGCTGCGCGTGGGTTCCCAAGCCTCCAACATGCTGAATCGGTGCAGCAACGGGCGAATGTTTTCGAAACCGGCGCGAATGTATCCGAAGAAGGTATTGCGCGGCTCCGCGGGGATGGTGGTGATGTGCGTACCCGTTTCTGCGCGCACACGTTTCTGCGAGTCGATGACCAAAATACGGGCGCCGGAATAGCCGAGGCCCTGAATAATGTTCAAGACCTCGGGCGAACGCAGCACGACGAGGTTGAAACTTTCTTTACCGGCGGTCGGTAAGGTTTGCACCAGGTTGACGATCGAGCGCTCGTTGTCGTCGTCCACGTCGACCACCGCCAACCCGAAGTAGCGTCGCGAACCCAACTGTTCCAACGGTAGCCGAAACTCCATGACCCAACCGTCTTCGGTGGGCTCCACGAAGCCTTGGATGCTGTTCTCGGGCGTACCGGTTGCCGCAAAGCGCCAGTCTGCGTCCATCTCGTAGGCCGTCACCACACCGGGTTCGGGAAACACCAGACCCACGCGGCCGTCCTCGCCGTCGGCACGAATGAACGACAAGCGCACCTGGTCGGCATTGTCCAAGCGCAGATAATCCGGATCGCGGTACACGACGTTGGCGTCGGTAACGCGCATGTGCACGTAGAGCTGTCCGCCGCGTTCGCCCAAAAGCAATTGAAAGGCCCCGTCGCCGACGGCATCGTCTTCCGTGGTAGCGGGAAACGTCAGGTACTTGTCGGCAAGTTCGTCGCCCCAGTCCTCGATGCGCCCGTCCAGGCGTACGTTGTTTTGCAGCGGATGGGCAAAGAGCGATTCGTAATCCTCGATGGTGACAGGCAGATCGTTGAAGAGATCTTCGCGGCCGTTGAACAGGGTGGATATGCCTTCGGCGGTCAATAGCTGGGCGTGGGATTGGCCTTGAATCAACAGCCGCTCCATCTCGACAAGCTGGCGATAGCTGAACCAGGGCACGATGAGCAGCAACAGGCCCAATAGCATGAGCTTGGTGCCAAGCCTGGGACCGCGGATTTGGCGCAGTAGCCTCACCCCGTCAACTTGTTCACGGTTGCGTCCACCGATAGCCGAACCCGTACTCGCTCTTGATGCAAGCGAACCCGCTGTCGATCTTTTCGAACTTCTTACGGATATTGCGCATGTGTGTGTTGATGGTGTTGTTCGTCACCAGGCTTTGCATGGTGGCGTGCATGAGCGTTTCGTAGCTGACCGCATGTCCGGGTACGCGCACCAGCTTTGCCAGCATGCGAAACTCGGTGCCGGACAAGTCGATGCGACTGCCTTGCCACGATGCGAGCAGGGCTTCTTGATCCAGCATCAGATCGCCGATGTGTTTCGCGGTCGAACTCTCTCGTTCTTCGTTTTCACTGCGCACCTCGTTGATGCGTAACAGCGAAGAGATGCGTTCGGCCAGGTAGTCGAGCGAAATGGGTTTTGGCAGATAGTCCCAGGCGCCGAGTCGAAGCCCGGAGATCTTGTCGATCTCGTCGATGCGCTCGGTCAGAAAGATCACCGGCAGCGACGGCGACTTGGTGAGCAGTTCGCGGCACAACTGAAATCCGGCGTCGACCTCCTCGCCCAGAATGATGTCGAGGATCACCAAGTCCGGCAGCTGGTCTTCCATCGCTTCGAGGGCTTCCTCGCGGCTGCCGTAGGCGGCCACCTCGTAGCCCTTCTTGGTGATGGCGTCCG
>CBDTZM010000115.1:0-6030 GCA_965364915.1 uncultured Pseudomonadales bacterium
AGGTGGGTCCGATGTGCCTCGGTGAAGGCTTGACCGCTCATCATTCTGACACAAAGCGTGTAGCTCGCGTCAAACCAGAAACCCGTCAGCAGTATCAGGCAGCCGATAAACGGTAGCATGCCAGAGATCGTGAGCTGTAACGTGATCACTGCGAGGATCAAGCCGAGAGCGCCGCTGCCGACGTCGCCCATGAAAATCTTCGCCGGGGGCCAGTTGTAGACCAGAAAGCCAAGTGAGGTGCCGACCAAGATCCACAACAATTCACCGGTCCAACCGGGCACGCCACCCGTTAGCGTCAGCACGCCTAAACAATAGAACAGGCATTGGGTACTGGCAATGCCATCGATCCCATCCATGAAGTTGTAGAGATTGACGTGCCAGACTAACACGAAGACGGCCGCCCCCATCGCCCACCAAGGCCAGGCAAGATCCAGATACCACATCACGACGGCCGCGGCGGCCGCCTGGGCCGCAAGCCGTGAGCGACGGGTAAGGTCGCGAAGGTCGTCCCACAAACCGACGACGGCGACGATGGTAGTCGCGATCAGCAATCCACCCACTACCGGTATTTCATAACTCGCCGCAAAAGCCAAATATACGAGCACGGGCACGACGAATGCCACGCCACCCAGCGTGGGGGTCGCAATGACGTGCGAACTGCGGGCGTTCGGATGCGCGAACCACTCGAAACGCCGGGCAAACATCAACATGACACCTTCCAAAACGACCGTGGCGATGAAGCCGCCAACCAACAGCGCTAGCGTTGCCGTTGGAACCAAGTCACGGTCTCCTCGAGTTGTTCAACGGAAGGTCGGGCCGCTTGCCATCCCAACCGCCGTTCCGACTCGCTGGCATCGACGCGCAGCGGGTCAATCAACCTCGACGCCAACTCTTCACGTTTCAGCACCTTTGCCAGGGCCCTAAACGACCTTTCGGAAACGCGGAACTGGCGATTTGGTTGACCCATGAGTCGGCGCAACTCCTCCACGAGCGAATTCACGCTCCATTCTTGGGTATCGCGAACGTGAACGATGCGGGATTCGGGATCGCCCCCCTTGTCGCCAAGGTGCATGAGCAAGCTGACGAGGTTCCGTACGCCCACCATGGAGCGCTTGCCCTGCGCGGCTTCGAAAGGAAGCGGTAGCGGCGTTCTGCACAATTGCAGGAGACGCCGAAAGTTGCCTTTCACGTTGGGTCCATAGACCAGCGGCGGACGTACGATCACAAGCTCGGTCGCTTGCGTCGGCAACGCCAGCAAGCTCTGCTCGGTCTGGGCTTTGCTTTGCGCATAGGTTCCTCGAGGCCGGTAGGGGGCATCGAGGCCAACCGGCGCCTCAGCGACCTCCCCAAGGACTTTTAGCGTGCTCAACCAGACGAAGATCTTCACGCCGCTGAGCAATGCAGCGCGATACAGACGCAACGTAAGATCGCGGTTCACCTCGAGCAAATCGCCCCTCACACCTTCGTGGGCGATACCCGCAAGGTGGTAGACGACATCGGCGCCTTCCAATGCAGAAGCCAGTTCGGATTCCGATCGTTTGACGACATCGGTGAGTAGCGCGCTTGCTTGGCTGCCGCTATGGGCGGTGCGCAAAGCGATTGCCTGGGCGGCGAGCTGTTCGCAGAGATGCCGGCCTATGAATCCTGTGGATCCCGTGACACAGGCGAGCGTCATGGCGACAACAACCGCTCGTAGACTCGAAACGTATGGCTTACAACGTCGTCCACCGAGAACACCGCTTCCGCTTTGGCGCGTGCCGCCCGCCCGAACCGTTGCCGCAGCTCTTTGTCCTCGCCCAGTCGAAACATCGCGCGAGCCAAGCTATCGGCGTCGCGCACCGGTACGACCAATCCGGTCACCTCGTCACGCACCACTTCTCGGCAGCCCGCGGCATCCGATGAGACCATCGCTCGGCCGGTCGCCGCAGCCTCGAGCAACGTCTTTGGCAGGCCTTCCCGATAAGACGGCAAACAAACCACATGAGCGTTCGCCATCAGTTGCGGCACGTCGGTTCGCTGACCCAGCCATTCGACAAGCCCCGCGTCTTGCCACTCGCCAAGTTGCTCTTGCGTCAGGGAAGCCGGATTACCGGGGTCGACATCACCCACCAGCTGGAAACGCCAATCGGGGCGACTTTTGTGGAGCCTTTTGGCAGCCTCGACATACTCGAGCACGCCTTTGTGCCGCAACATACGTCCCACCAACAAAAACGTCATGGCTCCTTGCGGATCTGCTGCACAACGAAACTCATTCAGATCTACGCCGGAACCGCGGATCAGGGTCGACTGCTCGCGATCCACAATGGCATGCGAGATAAACCCATTCATGTCGTCTTGATTCTGAAATATGACCTGCATATTTCTGTGCGATAGCGCCAGTCGATACAGCAGGTTAACGAACGCCCGGCGGATAGAGGCGAGTATGCCGCGACGAATAAACACAAACCCCATACCCGGCACCGCGTTGACTACCGCGCCCACTCCAGCCCGGCTTGCGGCACGCGTTCCATAAAGAACGGGTTTGATCGTCACATGATGGACGATGTCTGGCTGTTCGGTTTCATAAATTTTTCTAATGGCTCTGAGCGTTTTGAGTTCCCTCAGCGGATTCAAACCGCTGCGCGTCAGCGGCATGGTTTGATACGACAGACCATGCTGCGCCAAATTTTCCTCGCCGGTACCTTCCCCACACACGATCACGACCTGGTAACCTCGAGCAAGCGCTTCCGTGGCGAGCGCAAGCCGATGCGACACCAGAAAATTCGCTTCGTTAACCACAAAAATGAGTTTGATGGGCATTATCCTTCGCGGTCGTCCGACACGTAGTCGGATAATAGTCCCTTCAACATCTCCTTGCCTTGCCCGCGGTCACGCAGCATGGCGTGCGCTCTGCAAGAGAAACTGATAGTAAGCGTCTTCAGCCCGGCGATCGCTAAAACGCTCGATCACTCTCGCGCGTGCGGCTTGTCCGCGCGCTTGCAGGACTTCTCGCCCGAGCATCAACGTGGTGCGTAACGTCTCAGCGATCGAGCGAGCATCAAGATTCGTCACAAATCCGGTTGCGCCAACAAGATCCGCACTGGCACCGGTGCGAGTCACGACACAAGGCACGCCGCAACTCATGGCTTCCAACACGACCGTCGGAAAACTCTCCGTTTGCGACGGGTTTACCAACAAGTCAGCGTCAGCAAAGTATGGACGCACGTCGTTCTCGAAACCTACCCCGTAAATGCGCGTACCCCGAAGCTTCTCGGTACCTTCACCGACCAGTACGAGATGCACGTCGTCGAACTCAGCGGCCACCTCCGAGAAAGCAGCAATGAGTTTTCGGTGGCCTTTGTGGGGTTGAACGCGAGCGACCTGCAACATCACGAACGCTTGCTCGTCTATGTTGAGCGAGCGTCTAACCGTTGTATCAGAACCAGGCGCGAATCGCTCGATATCGACACCGTTTTCAATCAGCACCCAGTCTTCCGCGCGAAGACCGCGCTCACGATGGTTAGCCAACGCCGCGCTAGAGTTCGCTACTACTGCTCGCGCACGAAGCACGGACGCCATCAAGCCGAGACAGCTAAGCGTGGCGAAGCTTTCCCTAACTTGACGGTCGAGAGCATGCCGGACGTTCCAAATCACCTTGCCCGAGGGGGCAAGTAAACTGGCGGCAACGCAACCTTGGTACAACCAACCACAAACCAGATCGTAGTCGTCGGCGTCGATCGTACGGATGGGATGCAAGGCCGCAACGGCCGCTCGAAACTCGGCCTCGAGCTCCCCGCGACGGCGTATTGCCATCACCTCGTTTGCTACGCCACGACCTGCGAGGCCATCGACGAGTTTCAGCAAGTTGGTCGCACTGCCGACATCCAACGAGTTGATGACGTGGAGAATTCTCATGGACCGCAGATCGCCGACATGCGGCCGGCAGTTTGACACCAATGCCGATCGCAGTACAGGTAAGGGTAGGAGCGGGGTCGCGTCCAACGGACGCGCAGCCGATCCTACCCATTCATGATGTTGTTCGAGGTTTTATTCGACCTTGATACGATCGGCGTTGGCAAGCACCGTTTTTTCACCGATGCCTTTCACGTTGACGAGTTCGTAAACATCGACAAACGCGCCGTTGGCCTCGCGGTAGCGCACAATCGCTTCCGCTTTGGTGAGCCCAACACCTTTCAAAACCTCCGCAATGGTGGTCGCATCGTCGGTGTTGACGTTTACCATCACGGTATCTTCGGGCAGTGCGAACGCCAACTGTGCAACGAGCAGCGCGCCAGCCAGCAACAACGGTGAGATGAGTTTCCGCATGTAAGACTCCAAGTTTCAAAGGCTGAGGAGTCTAGCTCGGCTCGCGAACGTTCTTTGTCAGCGAGCCGCTCGCCCGATTATCGGACGCAATCGTCAGGATTTGTGCGCGCTGACCCCAAGCGGCTCGACGTCATCGCGAATCAAAGGACAGATCGAACCCCAATCATGACAGCCAGGGCATTGCCACATCAGCGTTCGGCCGGCAAATCCACAATTGCTACAGCGATAGGTTGGCTGCTTCTCGAGCAACGCCTCGGACATCTTGCGCACCTTGCGCACGTACTCTGTCTGTAGAGGTTCGCCCTCTTCATCCAAGAGCTTCAATAACATCACGAAGCCGCCCAAGCTCGGATGACGCAACAACTGGGCCACCACGAACGCCTGAGCAGCCGCAGGGTCGTCGATGTGCTCGATGTGATGACCCAACGTCTCGACCAGTTCGACCGCGGGCAATACCTCTAGAGTTTCGCGGGCGAAAGTCAGCAAGCCTTCACTATCACCAAGCTCGTCGCAGGCGCGCCGGTATAAGTCCAAGGTTTCGACCACTAGAGCCGGATCTTGATCGCGCACCCGACGTAGCAAGCGCACAACCTCTCGATAGCGCTTGGCCTCGTATTCGACGCGCGCGCCGATCAGGTTGGCCCGCGCGCATTTGCCGTCCAGCTGTAAAGCACTCGCCAAACGACTACGAGCCTCCCGCAAATTTCCTTCCGCGAGCACCTTTTCTGCCAACTCACAATGAAAGTGCGCCATTCGGCTACGCACCCCGCGGTCTTGTTTCGCCAGCTGTTTGCCAACACGCAGCGCCTGAAGCCATTCGCTCTCGCGTTCGTACACCTCGAGCAGCAGTTGCAGTGCCAACTGTTTGTGCTCGGCGTTGCGGCCGGCAAGCTCTTGCAACAAGTTTTCAGCGCGCCCGAGCAGCCCCGCCACGAGGTAGTCCTGCGCCAACTCCAGCTCGGCTTGTGCGCGATTGGCTTTAGAGAGTACCGGGCGTGCCAATAGGTTCTGATGTATGCGTATCGCTTTGTCGACCTCTCCGCGACGCCTGACCAGACTGCCGAGGGCCAAATGGGTATCGACCGTATCGTCGTCCACAACCATGGCTTCGACAAACGTATCGATGGCAAGATCGGGACGCTCGTTCAGCAGATGATTGAGCCCACGGAAGTAGTCTTTGGACACGAGCCCGGCCTCGAGGCGGGGCCGCTTTCGGCGTTCGCGACGTCCAAGCAGAAAGCCGATCCCTAGCGCGATCACCAGCAACAAATATAGGGCGACGTTATCCATTGGCCACGCTTCAATCGTGCAACGACAGGTTGCGCAATCGATGCAATTCTCTATTGGCGAGCTCGAGATCCTTGCGCAGCTGGCGGTTCTTGAGCGACTGCTTGGCGCCGAGCACCACGATGCCCAATAATCCCAGTACCAAGCCGATTAGAAACGCCAGCAGCAACCACCAAAACACACTCCACTCCGGCGTCTGCCAAGATAAGAACCGCAACGAGATGACCGACTGGTTGACCGCCACCAAGGCGACGAGGAACAGCGCGACTGCGCTAAGCACCACCAACATACGAGCGATCCAGGTCAGATCGTCCCCGGACATCCCGGCCGAAGCCCGGCGTAAAATTGCGCTGTTCTGTAATGTCGCCGAACAGGGTGTCATCTCGGCGCCCGACATCAGTACGATCTACGAAGTGCCACTGGTCTATCATGAGCAGG
>CBDTZM010000116.1:0-6027 GCA_965364915.1 uncultured Pseudomonadales bacterium
GCGACGGAAGCTTGAGCCGTCGCATGGGTAGCAACCTGCAACGCCGGATAGACCGGCCCCGCTCGTGCTGCAACGCCTTCGAACACCATCATGCGCCCCATGACGGCGGCCGCAAGGCCTTCGTGGATCGGTAATTCGGCGAACGTCGGATGTCGGCCACAGCCAGTTATGTGCGCCATGACCAAGTTTGGTCGATCACGCGACAGGGTGGTATAGGCGAGCCCCGACGCCTCTAGCTCAGCCGAGGCAAGCGACGTCAGAAACACGTCGGCCGACTCTACGACCAATACGCGGATCCGCTCGGCATCCTCGCCCGCGTCGACAGCTAACCGCTGTTTGCCGCGCTGCCATACGCGATAGGACCCAACTTCGCTATCGGTGTCGAGCCAGATGACCTCCGCGCCGAAGTCCGCCAACACCATCGCTGCGAGCCCGGTGAACGGACCCGTCCCCAATTCGACGACTCGAAGGTCCGCGAGTATCGGTTGTGCGCTCAAACTCAGACGGGATGAGGTCGCGCGAGCGCTAGTTGCCAAAGTCCCATGATTCGCCTGCGTGGTAGCGGCGCAAGATGTTCTTCGCGATCAAAATCTTGTGCACCTCATCCGGACCGTCGGCGATACGCAACGTACGCGCACCTTGGTACATACCAGCAAGTGGCAAATCCCCGGACACACCGGCTGCGCCGTAAACTTGAATCGCGCGGTCGACCACCCGATGGTAGGCCATCGGCACGAAAACCTTGATCGAGGAAATATCGGTGCGCGGATCGGCACCGCTTTCCATCTTCTCGGCGCAGTGAATGGTCATCAACCGTGCACTCTGTATGTCCATGTAGCTATCGGCAATGAAGCCCTGCATGAATTGCTTTTCTTCCAGCTTCTCACCCCCGTGCACGACACGTGTCGTAAGCCGATCGATCATGAGGTCGAAAGCACGCCACATGGAACCGACCGAGTTCATGCAATGGTAGACACGTCCCGCACCAAGACGATCTTGCGCCGCCTGGTGACCGGTACCCGTGCGCCCGAGCTGATTTTCCTTCGGCACCCTAACGTTGTCGTAGATAATCTCGCAGTGGCTCGACGCCTTACCCCACACCGGCACGCCGCGAACGATGTTCACGCCCTCGGTTTTTTGCGGCACGATGATCTGCGTCATCTTCTCGTTCTGACCACCCGGGTCGTCCGGGTCGGCCGTGCGGCACATGACGATGTAGAAGTCCGCTGCATGGCCGTTAGAGGTAAACCACTTGTGGCCGTTGATGACCCATTCGTCGCCGTCGAGCACCGCGCGGGTTTGCAACGAACGCGGATCAGATCCCGCATTGTCGGGTTCCGTCATGGAAAAAGCCGACTGCATGCGGCCTTCGGTAAGCGGCTTGAGCCACTGTTCGTGCTGCTCTGGCGTACCGTACTTGACGAGAATTTTCTGGTTGCCCGAGTTGGGCGCGACCACGCCAAACAGCGATGCTGCGCCGGGACTGTAGGACAAAACCTCGTTCATATAGGCGTGTTGCATGAACGACAGTCCCATACCGCCGAACTCCGTCGGCAGGTGCGGGGCCCATAGCTTGGCGTTCTTCACTTTGTTCTGAACCTCGTGACGAAGTTCTTTGGCTTCCTCGATGACCTCATTGGGTGCATTGGCACTGTTGGACATCCAACCCCAAAGCTTGTGTTCAAACGGCAAGATGTTCTGGTTGACGATTTCTGCAGTACCCAGCCGAATTTCGTTGACTTCATCATCCAGCGTGGGCACTGGTTTTACGTTCATAGCCATGAACTCATCCTTCCTCGAGTGATGGTCTTAATCTAAAGCATACCGTCAGATATTGCACACCGGCGGTGCATTCGCTGCTGTATACTGCGCGGCTTTACGCCATTCAGTAGCTGCATGAACGAGTTGCAATACCCTTACGAAAGCCATCCAACGCCGGGTACGACCGTCGAAGTAGCGCCGGGTGTGCGCTGGCTCACGATGCCCATGGGCGGATCGCTCACCCACATCAACCTATATTTGCTGGAAGACGACGACGGCTGGTGGGTCGTGGACACCGGCCTCGGGGATCCCGCCACCAGTGATCTGTGGCATGAGATTTTCGCCAACGAACTGAGCGGGCGGCCGGTGAAAGGGGTGATTTGTACACACATGCATCCCGACCACATCGGCCAATCGAAGATGATAACAGAGGAGTTTCGTTGCCCCCTGTACATGACCCGCGCCGAGTACTACCAAGCACGCGCATTCTCCTCGAGTTTCGGTCGCCATCACTCGTCCTGGATCGGCGAAGAGTTCTACGTGCGTGCCGGGATGTCCCGCTCCTACCTTGAGGACCTCGCGAAGATGTGGAGCCAGCGCTCCAGCGGAGGCATGTCGATGCCGGAAATGCCTTCCGGTTTCAACCGTCTGGAAGATGGTGACGTTCTAACCATCGGCAACCACGACTGGCGCATCGTCGTCGGTGCCGGCCACTCGCCCGAGCACGCGTGCCTATACTGTGCGGCACTCAAGATCATGATCTCAGGGGATCAAATACTGCCTATCATTACCAGCAACGTGAGCGTGCACCCCACCGAACCGGACGCGAATCCGTTGAAAATCTGGATGGAGTCCCACGACAAGTTTCTCGACACACCGGACGACACCTTGGTACTACCCGCCCACAATCTACCCTTCTTCGGCATACGCCAACGCCTCCGCGAGCTCATCAGCCATCATGAAGATCGCATGCTTGCGGTCGAAGAGCACTGTGTAGAGCCGGCCATCGCCAAAGATCTGCTGCCGGTACTGTTTGCGCGCAAACTCGATCCGCGTCAAACGATGATGGCACTCGGCGAGGCCATCGCCCACGTTCACTTACTGATGCATCGCAACCGTATCGAACGATCGCTACACGAAGACGGGCATTATCGATTCACATCCATCGACCCGGACCTGGCTCGCCGCGCCCACCCCGATGCGCACGACGCACCGAGCGACGGACCTATCTTGGTGTAACCACGGATTGGATACTCACACTCTACGACGGCAGATCGCCCGCTATACGTACAGAACGCTACGTTGGGGACGCGATCACGTGCCGCCCGGCGTGCGAAGCGTGATTGGGCTGATGTTCATGACCGCCGGCGTGTTCGGCTTTCTACCGATACTCGGATTCTGGATGTTTCCGCTCGGCATCGCGTTCATCGCGCTCGACATCCCACCGGCACGGCGCAAGCTCGACGATTGGATTGAGCGGCTGGGCAAAAGCGCCTACGCCGAACCGCCTACGTCCAACCAGTAGCCGCCGCCTTCCAGGCGTTTGATATGTCCCGCGGTCGGCGTGGCAAAGTGGGTACCGATGATCAGCACGTCTCGATCGGCATAACTCTCCAGCAACGTCTCACGCGTGCGCTGACCTTGGTCTTGGTCGTAGTCGGCCGAACTACACCAATCGGTACGCGTCATCTGGCAAGGGTGGTGAACGCAATCGCCGGTGATCAACGCCTCCTCGCCCTTGGAACGAATGTGCACGCTGACATGTCCCGGCGTATGCCCCGGTGTCGGTTCGAGACGTATGCCGTCGCATATCTCGTGTTCCGATTCGACGAAGTCCATCAAACCCGCTGCGATCACGGGGCGCACCGAGTCGGCAAGAATCGGCCCGTATTCCGACTCATCGTCAACAGCGTCCCAGTAGGACCATTCCTTTTCCGCCACGAGATAGCGTGCATTGGGAAACGTCGGCACCCACTCGCCGTCGACGAGCATGGTGTTCCACCCTACATGGTCTACGTGCAGATGCGTGCACATGACCGTGTCGATCGACTCCCTGGCATAGCCCGCGCCGGCAATGTCATCGAGGAACGCGGTTTGTAAATGACTCCAGTTGGGAATGGAGCGTTGCTTGTCGTTGCCGATACAGGTGTCAACCATGATTCTGCGAGTTCCTGTATCGACGATGAGGGCATGGATACTCATGATCAAGTTGCCTTCGGCGTCCATGAAGTGCGGTCGCATCCATTCGATCGGCAGACACGCATCGCGCGTCGCATCCGGCAGAATGAACCGGCTACCGCCGGTGACTTCCATTTCGATGATGCGCGTGATCTTGAACTCACCGATCTGCCACTGATTCATGCCCTACCCTCCCGAGATACTGGTCATTTCTAGAATGACACAATAGCTTGCTTAAAGGGCGGTCCGCTGGCTATCTTGATCGGCGCGAGTGTGGCGCAAAGCTGCCGTGGGGAGGGCATATGGGCTTGAAGGATGTGGTATCGACGCTGGTGCAAGTACCGACGTTGCTGGCGTTGAAAAGAGGCATGAAGCCGCGGCCTTATGAGGACAAGGATTGTTTCGCGCGGCAAATCGAAAATAACGCAGCCCGATTCGGCGACCGCGCGGCTATCATTTTCGAAGGTCAATCGGTGACGTGGGCGGAATTCAACGCGCAGGCCAATGGGTACGCCAACTACCTGAAATCTACGGGACTCGAGCGCGGCGACACCGTCAGCCTGCTGATGGAAAACCGTATTCAGTTTCTCGCAATCATCGTCGCTCTCAACAAAATCGGCGTCACCAGCGGACTCATCAACACCAACCTGCGCGGTCGCCCACTAACGCACTGCGTCACCGTCACGGAATCGCGAATGTGCATCTTTGGCGAAGAACTCCTGCCGGCGTTGACCGAGGTCAAAGACGAACTCTCGCTTAGAGAAGGCGACGGCTACATTTTCGTACCGGACGCAGGCCACTCGAGCGCACCCAACTGGGCGTCGGACCTCGAAACCTCGAGCCAAACGGCAAGCCGCGACAACCCGCCGGACACCCGGGAAATCACGCTCGGCGACAACGCGATGTACATCTTCACGTCCGGCACGACGGGACTACCGAAAGCCGCCGTAGTGTCCAATCGACGCTACCTCGCCTCTAGCGGGTTGGCCCACCTGGCGGGTTTGAAATGTACCGAAAAGGATCGGCTATACATCTGCCTGCCCCTCTACCATGGCACTGGATTGATGGTCGGCGTAGGAGCCGCCTTTAGCTCAGGGGCTAGCATGTTCATCCGCCGCAAATTCTCCGCGAGCAACTTCTTGAAGGAGGTACGCGAACATCAGACGACGTGCCTCATCTACATCGGCGAAATGTGCCGCTACCTCACGAACACCGAAGCCAAACCCGACGATCACGAGAATCCTCTGCACAGCATGATGGGTAACGGACTGCGGCCCGACGTATGGCTGGAGTTCAAGCAGCGCTTCGGCATCAAGCGCATCGCCGAGTTCTACGGCGCCAGCGAGGGCAACGTCGCGTTTGCCAACTTGATGAACAAAGACCAGACCATTGGCATGACCGCGGCCGCCATCGCGCTGGTCAAATATGACATCGAGAGCGACGCGATCGTGCTGGACGACGATGGCCGATGCATTCGAGTCGAGCCCGGAGAACCCGGTTTGCTGCTGGGACTCATCAACGAAGAAGCGGCGTTCGAGGGCTATACCGACAAGGCGGCAAGCGAACAAAAGGTGCTACGCAACGCCTTCGAGGACGGCGACGCGTGGTTCAATTCAGGAGACCTCATCCGTGAGATCGACGTTGGCTTCACGCTGGGCTACACGCACTATCAGTTTGTCGATCGCGTCGGCGATACGTTTCGCTGGAAGTCTGAGAACGTGTCGACCAACGAAGTAGGCGAAATCCTCAATGGACACGACCAGGTGCAATTCTGCAATGTCTTTGGGGTAGAGGTGCCGAATGCCGACGGCCGTGCGGGTATGGCCGCTCTCCTACTCGAAGACGGCATCGGCGCACTGGACGTGGCCGATTTTTCTAATTTTGTCTCACAACAACTACCTGGCTACGCACGTCCAGTGTTCTTGCGCATTCAGACCGATATCGACGTGACGGGCACGTTCAAGATGGTCAAGGGCGACCTGCGCAAGGACGGGTACGACCTAGAGCGGGTAACCGACGCGCTATACGTTCTGAAACCCGGCTCAGCCATCTACGAGCGTTTGGAACCCGACTTCGCCAGCGCAATTG
>CBDTZM010000117.1:0-6003 GCA_965364915.1 uncultured Pseudomonadales bacterium
TGCTAAAGCAGGTGGGCCTGCTAAAGCAGGTGGGTAACCCTCATTAGTGAAAAGCCGATGGACAAGCCTGCAAGCAGACCTGTCGCGATGGCCGCACGAGCGATTGTTCGTCGCGTTTTCCGGAGGGCTCGATTCTACGGTTCTGCTAAAAGAATGTTCCCTGTTAGTGCCCGAAGTCTGTGCACTGCATATCAATCATGGGCTGCACCCTGATGCCGATCGTTGGCAGGCGCACTGCGCCTCGGTGTGTGAAAAATTCAAAGTTGCATTCTCTGCCTACCCGGTGCAAGTCCGGTCGGGCAATGTAGAGATCGAAGCGCGTAACGCGCGCTATGCGCTGTTCGATGAGGTGCTCGGTCCTGGTGATTTGTTGTTGATGGGTCATCACCGGGACGACCAAGCAGAAAATGTCCTGTTGCGGCTTTTTCAGGGTCGACTGCGGCTCGCCATGCCACATGCTCGACAACTGCCCCGAGGTGCCCAGCTGCTGAGGCCGTTGTTGAGTGTCAGCCGGCCAGAACTCGAGGCCGCAGCATCCCGTCACGGGCTCGATTGGATCGACGACTCTACTAATGCCGAGTTGGGCTTCGACCGCAACTTCATACGCCACGAGGTTCTGCCATCGCTACGTTCGCGCTGGGACGCCGTCGAAACGTCCCTGGTGCGTGCGGCCGACACGCAACAGGCAATGGATGCGTTGTTGACGTTTCTGGTCGACACCGACACCTCGCTGCGTTTAGGAGCATTTCCGGCTGCTTTGCGTCGTTCTGTGCTGCGCGTGTGGTTGCGCCAATTCGGGGAATTTGCCGTAACCGATCGCGCGCTGGATGTGTTTATCGAACAGCTCGATGCGCCCAAGGACCGTCAGCCTGCGCTCGATCTGGCCCGAGGTTCGCTGCGCCGCCACCGACAAGTCGTGCACTACGTGGCGAAGCTCGAGTTGCAAGAATGCTACCCGCTAGAGGCGCCATCGACGCTACGGTTGCCGCATGGCACGCTCAGCATCGATGCCGACAGCTCGGGATTTGCTGCCGACGGCGACATCCACGTTCGGTTCAGGCGCGGCGGTGAGCGCATCGGCGTACGCTCGGTCAAGAAGCTGTTGCAGCAGGCGGGCATTGCGCCCTGGCGACGCGCGACCTACCCGCTCGTGTATGTGGATGATCGGTTGGTTGCGGTTCCTAACGTTGCCGTCGAACCGTTCGTCGCCGGTACGGCGGAGGGATCAAAAAGCCCTGACGTGCAATGCTGGCAGGCCCGGTGGTCGCCTGAAGGGCAGTGAGCTCAAATTCGTTCATTGTGGAACCATAGACGTTTTGTTATCTTGCAATCCCATCTTGAGCATGAGCTCAGTTAAGTACATGCCAGTCTAGATGGAGCAAATGACCCGATATATTTTTGTCACCGGCGGTGTGGTGTCGTCTCTTGGTAAAGGGATACTCACGGCGTCTCTCGCGTCTGTGTTCGAAGCCCGCAACCTGAAAGTCAACGTGCTGAAGATGGATCCCTATATCAATGTAGATCCCGGCACCATGAGTCCTTTTCAACACGGAGAGGTATTTGTTACCGCGGACGGCGCGGAAACCGACCTCGATCTCGGCTACTACGAACGCTTCACGCACGTACGCATGTCGAAGCAGAACAACTTCACGACCGGCAGTGTCTATGCCGAAGTGCTGCGCCGCGAACGGCGCGGGGACTATCTAGGTGCTACCGTTCAGGTGATTCCGCACATAACGGACGAGATAAAGCGCAGGATCAAGTTGGTGGGCGAAGGGGTCGACGTCGTCATTGTCGAAACCGGCGGCACCGTCGGCGATATCGAGTCGCAACCGTTCCTCGAAGCCATCAGGCAATTGCGCTTCGAGATCGGCGTAAACCGCACACTCTTCATCCATCTAACGTACGTTCCGTATCTGACGGCCGCCGGTGAAATCAAAACCAAGCCGACGCAACATTCGGTGAAGGAATTGCGCTCTATCGGCTTGCAGCCGGACATTCTGGTGTGCCGGTCGGAGCAGGTACTACCTCAGTCCGCGCGCAGCAAGATTGCACTATTTACCAACGTCGAAGAGCGCGCAGTGATTTCCAGCGTCGATGCAGACTCGATCTACCAAGTACCGGCGGACTTGCATGCCCAGGGTGTCGATGACTATGTCGTCGAGAAACTGGGCCTCGATTGCCAACCCGCCGACCTGTCGAGTTGGGAGCCGGTGGTGGACGCGCACCTGAATCCCGAACAGGAAGTGCGGATTGCCATCGTCGGTAAATACCTGGAGCTCTTGGACGCCTACAAGTCGCTGAACGAAGCGGTGACCAATGCGGGTCTTCAATCACGTACCAAGGTCATCATCGACTACGTCGACGCCGAGGATCTCGAGCGCAACGGAACGGATTGCCTGCTTGAGGTCAGTGCGATACTGGTGCCTGGCGGTTTTGGTGCGCGAGGCTTCGAAGGTAAGATCATGGCGGCACGATTTGCCAGAGAAAACAGGGTTCCTTATCTCGGCATCTGCTATGGCCTGCATGCAGCGATCATCGACTACGCGCGAAACGTAGCAGACCTTCCGGGCGCTCACTCCACAGAGATCGATCCAGCGACGCCGCATCCGATCATTGGTCTCATCACCGAATGGACGGATCGCGAAGGCCAGGTCGAGCAACGGTCGGGAGACGGCGATCTCGGTGGCACGATGCGTTTAGGCGAGCAAGCGTGCGTTTTGAACCAAGGCAGTTTAGCCGAACGCACGTATCAGAAACCGGTGGTTCACGAACGCCACCGCCATCGGTATGAGGTAAACAACCACTACATCGATGCGTTCGAAGAACTGGGTTTGAAGGTCGCCGGTCGCTCCGAAGATGGTGAACTCGTCGAGATGATCGAGATTGACGACCATCCTTGGTTTTTAGCTTGCCAGTTCCATCCCGAATTCACGTCGTCGCCACGAGGCGGCCACCCACTGTTCAATGGTTTTATTACTGCTGCTCTGGAGAAGGCGAGCGTCGCACCGTTGTTGAAAGACGGGACGGGGTAGCGCCGCAATGGAGCTCTGCGGTTTCGAAGTCGGCTTAACAAAGCCATTGTTTCTCATCGCCGGCCCGTGCGTCATTGAAAGCGAGGCGTTAGCGCTGTCAACCGCAGAAACGCTGAAGGCGATCACCGAGAAGGTTGGCATACCGTTCATCTACAAGAGTTCTTTCGACAAGGCCAACCGCTCCTCTCACGAAAGCTATCGTGGGCCCGGCATCACCGAGGGTCTGAGGATACTCGACAAGGTCAAGACCGACCTCGAAGTCCCGGTTCTGACGGATGTCCACGAGGATACGCCGCTGGATGAAGTGGCCGACGTCGTCTCCGTGTTGCAGACGCCGGCGTTCCTCTGCCGACAAACCAACTTCATTCACAACGTTTGTGCGCAACTCAAACCCGTGAACATCAAAAAAGGCCAATTCTTAGCGCCGGCAGACATGACCCATGTGGTCGCCAAAGCCAAAGCGACAGGCAACGAACAGGTGATGGTATGTGAGCGCGGCGCGAGTTTCGGCTACAACAACCTGGTCTCTGACATGCGTTCGCTGGCCATCATGCGGGCGACCGGCTGCCCGGTCGTGTATGACGCTACCCATTCGGTACAGATGCCCGGCGGGCTCGGCGACGTGTCGGGCGGCCAACGCGAAATGGTACCCGTGTTGGCCAGGGCGGCCGTCGCCGTCGGGGTGGCTGGTCTGTTCATGGAATCGCATCCCGACCCGGCGAACGCCTTGTCCGACGGGCCGAATTCTTGGCCGTTGGAACTGATGGAAGCGTTGCTCGTCGAACTGAAAGCGCTCGATGACGTCACCAAGTCCCACCCGTTCTTGGAAGACCAACTGAGTTGAATCAGAGTCTCCCTAGATTGAGTCACGTATGAGTCGCATCCATGCAGTGCGCGCGCGCGAAGTCCTCGACTCCCGGGGCAATCCTACGGTCGAAGCGGATGTCGTGACCGACACCGGCGAACTCGGTCGGGCGGTGGCGCCTTCCGGTGCCTCCACCGGTTCTCGAGAAGCCCTCGAACTTAGAGACGGCGACAAAGCGCGCTACATGGGCAAAGGCGTTATCAAGGCGCTGGCGGGTATCGATGAGACCATAGCGCCTGCGTTGCGCGGACTCGACGTACAAGATCAACGCAACCTCGATGAGGTGTTGATCGAACTCGATGGCTCAGTGAACAAGGCCAACCTCGGCGCCAACGCGATGCTTGCCGTGTCGTTGGCAGCGGCAAAGGCGGCGGCCGTCGTGCAAGATCGGCCCTTGTACGCCCACATCAACGACCTCGCCGGAAATCCAGATTTGTGCATGCCTGTGCCGATGATGAATATTCTCAACGGCGGCGAGCACGCGGACAACAACGTCGACATTCAGGAATTCATGATCCAGCCCGTTTCTCAAAACACGTTCTCTGAGGCGCTGCGTTGCGGGGTGGAAGTCTTTCATCAACTGAAGAGTGTGTTGCAGGCGCGCGGTCTATCAACAGCGGTGGGCGATGAAGGCGGGTTTGCGCCGAACCTGGAATCCAACGCGGCCGCACTCGATCTCATCACCGAAGCGGTTGGGCTAGCGGGATATGTTGTTGGCGAGGACGTCACCTTGGCGCTCGACTGCGCGGCATCCGAATTCTATATCGACGAGGCATATGTGTTAGCGGGCGAGGGCTCGAGCTACGACAGCGCCGGTTTTGTCGATTACCTGGCGGCACTCGTCGGCGCGCATGCGATCGTCTCGATCGAAGACGGCATGGACGAAAACGACTGGTCCGGGTGGCGACTGCTGACCGACAAGATTGGCGAGCGCATTCAATTGGTGGGTGACGATTTGTTCGTCACGAACACCGAAATGCTTGCGCGCGGCATCGAGGCGGGCGTGGCCAATTCGATTTTGATCAAGTTGAATCAAATAGGCACATTGTCGGAAACCCTCGATGCGATTGCGTTGGCTCGCGGCGCCGGCTACTCGTGCGTCATTTCGCACCGTTCCGGCGAAACCGAGGACACTACGATCGCGGATTTGGCCGTCGGTACGGGAGCGGGACAGATAAAAACCGGATCGCTGTGCCGCTCGGATCGCGTGGCAAAATACAATCAGCTGCTGCGCATCGAAGAGACCTTGGGCGCTCGGGCACCTTACCGCGGTCGGATCGGTCGATCGTGAAGATTGTGGCGGTTGTGCTACTCGTTGCCCTTTGTGCGCTGCAGTACAAAGCCTGGTTCAGTGATGTGGGCTACTTCGCTGCTCGACATCTCCAGGATGCCGTTGACCACCAGCAACGGCGCACCGAGTTGCAGCGCCAACGCAACCGCATCCTGCGTGCGGAAGTGATCGCGCTAAAGAACGGTCTCGCCGCCGTCGAAGCCAGGGCGAGGACCGATCTGGGCATGATCAAAGAGGGCGAAACGTTCTACCTGGTACTCGAAGAGCAACGGTGAGCGCATTGCCGCAAAGGGTCTCGACGTCGTCGCGATGGCCGCGAGCCAGCCAGAGGGCGCTGCCGACCGCAGTATTGAAGCGTCGAGTCGAAGATTTCCGGGTGTTCGAAGAACTTCACGTCGACTTCTCCGGAGAGGGCGAGCATCTCTATCTGTTCATTGAAAAGCGCGGTTTCGACACGCTCGAGGTTGGAGAACGTCTTGCCGCCCACTTCGGCGTGAGACCGATGGATGTTGGGTACGCGGGTCGCAAAGACAAGTGGTCGGTCGCGCGCCAGTGGTTCAGCGTGCCGACGTTCGAGAACGCGAGCGGATTCCGCGTGCCGGACTTGACGATCGTCGAATCGGCGCGACACGGGTGTAAGTTGCGACGCGGAGTTCACGCTGGCAACCGGTTCGAGATTCGCTTGCGCGAGATTGCCGGCGCTGAGATGCAGCTCGCGCGCACCGCGCCGAACTACTTCGGCGCACAACGCTTTGGCTTCGCCAATCTCGATCGCGCGCGCGCGTGGTTGTGTCACCGGCGCCGACGTCAGG
>CBDTZM010000118.1:0-6002 GCA_965364915.1 uncultured Pseudomonadales bacterium
TGGCCGCCAACGAACGTCGTCAGCGTACCCCCGTAACCTTCATTGCGCGCCGCTAACAATATATTCCACACAAACGGGTAAATCGACGCACCCGATATCACACCCACCCGATCGAGATGTCGATCGAACGAAGCGACAACCGACAGATCGATGAACACCAGCAGTAGTACCGGCGCTTGTGTCAATCGCTCGATAAACGCGTGAGGTATTCGAGTTGCCGCCACCGTCGCGTCATCGACCGAGGTCTGGTCAATCGTGTTCCACGGTGCCTCGCCAGCAGCCACCTGTGCCAGGTAGCGTTGAAAGGTCGGCTCGATCAACGGCACCAGTTGCCGACGCGTGTTCGCGTCGCGAACGACGATGACCTTCCAACCCTGCCGATTGCCGCCGCTCGGTGCAAACCGCGCGTTTTCCAGGATCTTTCGCAACGCGGCATCGGGCACCGGCTCATCGGTAAATTCGCGCGCTGCGAACGTCGTACGCATCACGTCGTAGAGCTCCACTAGCGAACCCTCCTCAAGGACTCATGCCCAGAAGATCCTGACCTGTCAGCCACTCGTGGCAGGTTCTTGCTGCTTCCTGGCACTTCTCCGGCTGCCCCGAGTAGTAGTGAGAAGCGCCTTTGATCGCGACCAGCTGTTTGTTGTCATGGGGTATCGCATCGAACAAACGCTGTGTATGGCTGGGCGCGCAGGCATTGTCGGCGGAGTTGCCTATGACGAGGGTCGGCACGCTCGTGTTCGCTCCGTTGCGCTCTCCGTGCGCGCGGGACTCATCATAGCTCCACTGCGATAGCCAGCTTCTGAGCGTGCAAAACCGCGCGAGGCCAACGGGTCCCATGTTGACCGTCTGCGGATCGCCGAGATAGCACGTGCCCGGAACCCGATCGTTTGGATCGAGCGTCGGATCCAGCCAACGCGGATCCGCCATCGTACCGTGCACGACAAATCCGAATTCGGCTGCGGGCCCCTCTTCGGAAATTAACGCCGCTAGCTTGTCTCGAACCCAAGTCGTGATCTTACGATTACGTTCGATTTGCGCCGCACGATAGGCTTGTAGAAAATCTTCGCCGTAGGGCGGCTGGTTCGGGTTGCTGGCGTCGTAGAGATCGAGTTGAACGTCGCGGCGGCTCGGTTCCAACTCGTCGGTGATGGATGGATCGATCCACTCTGTCATGGTGACCGAACGACTGACGTGTGCGGCAATCAACATGATGCCGTCCGCCGGAATCAATCCGGCGCCCGCAACGTTGACCGGATCTCCCGCCGGCGTGTCCACAATCGAGGGGTGCTCGGCTTGCTCTTGATAAAATAGCGAAAGCGATCCCCCGCCGGACCAACCTCCCAGAATCACCTTCTCGTAGCCGAAGCGCCGTTGCGCGTCTTTAATACCGGCGCTGAGATCGAGCAGGCACTTCTCCATGATCAGCGCGGTGTCGTTACCGCGATAGCGGGTATTGACGAAAAGCACGTGCAAGCCGGCTCGGGCAAGCTGCGACATGATGGGTAGGAAGCTACCGCCGCCGATCGGGTGACTGAACACCACGACGGTGGTCTGAGCCAGATCCTCGGGTACGATGCGCATGCATTCGATGAACACGCTTCCGGGCTCGCCCCCGTAGGTGTCTTTGAACTGTTCTTCTTCGGTGTAGACCACACCGTAACTTTCGCGCCGCACGCGGTGCGCCATCGAAATTCCCCACTCCCAGTTCGACGACGTGTTGCGCAACACCCGCCCTTTGCGAAACAATACCCCAACCGCGACCTGGTCAACAGGCGCTAGGTGTTGAATAGTGTAAGTCATAGGGAATAGAGCAGGTCGGCATATGGATCATCAACCACCAGAAGTACTCATGAGGGGGCTCCTACGGGCCTACTACTGGATGGACGAAAGCTTGCAGAACGGGCTACAGAAAGCAGGTTATCAACCACGCACTCGCACGCAGACGATGATATTGATCAACGTTGCGGATGGCGTTACCCGTGCCGCCGAGCTCGCCCGGGTTCTCGGCGTGAGCCGCCAAGCCATTCAACAGCAAATCAACGAGCTCGAAACTGACGACATCGTGACGCAAATGCCCGATCCGTCCGATCGACGTGCCAACCGTATCGTGTTCAGCGAAAAAGGCTCAACAATGATCAACGCGGCGCTCGAGACGTTGCGCCAAGCAGAACAGGTCCTGGCGATGCGACTCGGGTTTGAAGCGGTCAGCGGCATGCGCAAAGCGCTGATGTCCGATTGGGGTCCGGTGATCGGCGAACAACGCCCGCCGGGCCGTAAACGCACCGTAGCGTCAGTCCCAACGACCGCGGAGCCGAGCGCCTACTAACTAGTGCTCATCCAGAATGCGCAGCATTCTGAGACCCTAGCTAGAAGCTTCTACGTCAGGATAGATTTCGTCCAACGGAATCGACCTGCCCGTTGCCTGCACCACCCGGCAGTGAAAGCGCTTCAACCCGCGTGGTTCCGCCACACCGCACGAATGGGCGATCGTGCAGACCTCCTTCTTCATGGCTTTGGCGTACTGGTAGACGCGCTCGGTTTTATCGGGAACATCCAAGCCTTTTTGCAGCGATTTGTCATGGGTCGTCACACCCGTCGGGCAGGTGTTCTTGTTGCATTGCAGCGCCTGAATGCAACCCAGCGAGAACATGAATCCCCGCGCTGTAACGACGAAGTCGGCGCCTGCGCACAACGCAAACGCCACCGCCGCAGGCGTGATCAGCTTGCCGCTCGCGACCACGCGAATGCGCTCTTTCAAGCCTTGCGATTTAAGCATGTCGACGACGAGCGGTAGGCTTTCCTTAATGGGTAAGCCCATACAGTCGATGAGGCTCATAGGCGCGGCGCCCGTACCGCCGTCGCCGCTGTCGACGGTGAAGAAATCCGGCGCGCTCTCGATGCCGCGGCGTTTGATTTCCTCGCACAAATCGTCGATCCATCCATAGGCGCCGATGACGGCTTTGAAGCCAGTGGGCTTACCCGTTATGGAACGCACGCGATCCACTAGATCCAACAATTCGCCCGGCGAGTCTACCTCCGGGTGCCGGTTCGGGCTTATGGAATCCTGGCCTGCCTCAATGAATCGTATGGCGGCGATTTCTTGGGTGACTTTCTCACCGGGCAGTATCCCGCCCTTGCCCGGTTTGGCGCCCTGGCTGAGTTTGATCTCGAACATCTTGACCTGCTCGTGGGCCGCAATCTCGGCTAGGCGTTCTTCGGACAGGTTGCCGGCTTGATCGCGCACGCCGTATTTCGCGGTGCCGATTTGAAAAACGATGTCGGCGCCGCCTTCCAGATGGTACGGCGACAGCGCCCCCTCGCCGGTGTTCATCCAGCAGTCCGCGCGTTTGGCGCCTCCCGATAGCGCTTGCACGGCCGGTTTAGAGATTGCGCCAAAGCTCATGCCCGATATGTTGAAGAAGCTGTCGGTGGTGTAGGGATGTTGGCAGTAGGGGCCAATCGTCATCAGGCCGGGCTCTGCGGCATCCGTTTCCAGCGTAGGGTAGGGACAGTTGACGAATATCATGGTGCCGGTGGGTCTGAGGTCGCGGGTCGATCCGAACGCCACTGTGAGGTCTTCGCCTTTCGCCGCCCGATATACCCAGGATCGTTCGGCGCGGTTGAAGGGCATCTCCTCGCGGTCCATCGCGAAAAAATACTGGCGAAAGAACTCGCCGAGTTCCTCGAAGAGGTAGCGAAAACGCCCGATGACCGGGTAGTTGCGGCGTACAGCATGCTTTTTCTGGGTGATATCGACGACGTAGAGAACGGCAATGCCGACGAGCCCCAGGCCAAGGGCGAAGACGAAAATCTGTGCCATTATTTCGATGACGCGGTAGGTGAAATCCATGATTACCCCCAGTTTGGCATGACCTTACGGGCGAAGAGGTCCAATGAGTCCGTGATCTGCTCCGGCGTGTGCAGCCCCTGCGGAATCAGCAGGAACGCTTCGTCGATCGGCACCGCTTTCGACACCTCCTCAATGCGCTTGTTCAACGTGTCGGGCGAACCAACGAGCAGCTCGGGGAAACCCTGACCGAAGGGTAGTGCCCACGTCTCCCAGAACCACTTCATGTCCTCGAACAGTTGCCACGCCTTCGCGTCGGTCTCGGCACACACCATGATGCCGCCCCAACAGGCTTGGTCGCCGGGTCGAACGTCGTGTCCGTGACGCTTGGCTTCTTCCTCCCACGCCGCCCACAACACTTCCAGAAAATCCACTTTGCCGGACAGCACGATCGGCCGGCCTTTGTACTTGGCCCAAAATTTGGCCGTCGTCAGACTCTGCGAGAAGCCGCCGTAGAGTGGGATAGATTCCTGATAGGACTTAGGGGCAATACCCACCTTCTCGATGCGCATATCCGCATCCACGCCGCTGCCTTGATTGACATACACCGGATGCTCGTGCGGGTTGACGAAGTCCACGGGCGGGAAATTCCAGAACTTGCCGCGATGTTGAAGTGTTTCGTTATTCAGTGCTTTCACGACCACGTCGACGAACTCGCTGAAGTACTCACGATTCAAGTCGTCTTCTGGTGACTTGCTGTTCCAGGGACCAACGGCGGTGAGTTCCGGTTTCACCTTGTAGTTTTCGACCCAGCGAGCTTGGTAGCCGCGTACCAGCCCAACGCCGAACCGGCCTTGCAGCATATGATCGAGGGTCGTGATCTTCTCAGCGGTTTGCAGTGGATTATTGGCGGTTGAGACGAATCCACAGGTGATGACCTTGAGTTTTTTGGTGTGCTGCCCTAACCACATAGCCATGAGGCAGGGGTCGTTGGAGATCTCGAAGCCCTCCAGCTGCAAGTGATGTTCCGGGTGGCCGAAACCAAAATAGCCGGCCTCATCGGCAAACGCTGCATAGCCGGCAATTTCATCGAGCATGCGTTGGTATAGCTCCGGCTTGCACCCGGCCATACCGGCTTCCAACTCATGGCGCCGGCCAACCGTACAATACATAAAGAGTCCGAATTTCATGACGTTTACCCCTCCCTCGACAAACACGACGTACTGTGTCATGCCTGCTGCTGGATGCCAAACCACGTCCACATGTTGGTATGAAGTCGCGAGGCGCCTGGGAAGAACTCGCAATCCTGCTCTCGATTGGCCGACTGACATCAACAAGGTGAAAAAGGTGAAAAGGTTCAGCCCGGCCGGAGGGCGTTTCTGGTAGTGTCGCTGGCTGGAACCCTGACCGATCCATACCGACAGATCCATGCCAACCAGCGAAACGACCACCGAAGCCGCCTCACTGCTACTGCGATCATCGAGATGGTCGGTTTCCGCGGTCATGGACCTTCTCGAGATCGGCGATCTGGAGTTTCGCGAGATGCTGCGAACCAGCGCGCCGCTCGCCGAGATCGTGCGCAGGCGACAAGCCGATGAGGGACACTCCGAGGTCTACGATCGTCAATGTCGAGTCTGCGGCGAGCTGTACGCAACGGCCACGTTCCGCACGCACTGCGGAACGCCGGCATGCCGGAGCATCGACCAACTGTACAGACGTTAGAGTTTGAAGCCCGGGTTCTTGGTCCGATCCGGCCACATCGCACCCTTCTTAACATACGCATGAACGCTCATCTGATGCAGGATGGTGAATTCATCCCCGACGATCTCCGCCAACAGTTGCGCATGCTCCGCATCAAACCGTTCAATCTCGTCCTGCGATAACGCAGCGCCCACGCCGCGACACGCTCGCATGCGCCCGCGCCAGGATTCGCGGGTAAACGGCAGGGCAAACTCCGTTACGTGAAAGCTTTTCAGATCGAACACACCCTTGGCCCACGGGAACATCTGTGGCAGAAAGCCCGAATAGTTGGCGCCGTTCCATTCAGGGTTGTAACGCAGCACCAAAGCCTCGCTTTGCCGCGCCGTCGCATCCTTGAACGGCAGCCAGGTAAGGTACGTCAGTACCAGGCTTCCCGATTCCGTCAAGGCCGCAAGAATCTTCGGAATCACCACGTCGACATCGAAATACAAAAAGGCCTGCGCGGCGGAGA
>CBDTZM010000119.1:0-5984 GCA_965364915.1 uncultured Pseudomonadales bacterium
AAGCGGGCGAAGCGCGATGATGCTCAGTTCTACCGCGCCTATGCGGAGCTTGGGGTAAAGCAGAACGACTTCGTCACGATCGCGCTGCCGAACGGCATCGAGTTTTTTGCCGCGACCTTCGCCACGTGGAAACTAGGCGCTACCCCGCAACCGGTGTCGGCGAAGCTGCCGAAATTCGAACGCGATCAGCTCATAGAGTTGTGCCGCCCGTCACTTGTGGTGGGTGTCGCCGACGGGGATCATCCGGATTGTACGACCGTACCCCCCGTGTACGGCGTGCAGTCGTACTCGGATGCACCGCTCGATGAACGCATTGCCGACTCGTTCAAAGCCATGACCTCGGGCGGCAGCACGGGGCGTCCCAAACTCATCGTGTCGACGACACCGGCGGCTTGGAACGTGGACAGCGATTACTTGAACTTCCAAACCGGCGGTTCCGTTCTCATACCCGGCCCGCTCTATCACAACGGACCGTTCATGTGGGGGATGATCGGTTTGTTCAAAGGCAATCAGGTGACCATCACCACGCGCTTCGATGCCGAACTATCGCTCAAAATCATCGAGGAAGAAGCCATCGATACCGTTTACATGGTGCCGACGATGATGCAACGCATTTGGAATTTACCCGTTGATGCCCGCACGCGCCACGATCTGAGTTCGCTCAAGACACTGTGGCACCTTGCCGCACCCTGCCCGCCATGGCTGAAAGAATCCTACATCGATTGGCTGGGTCCCGACGTCATCTGGGAACTGTACGGCGGTACCGAGGGACAGGGCTCCACCACCATCAGCGGCGAGGAATGGCTTGCACATCGCGGCAGCGTCGGCAAACCCGGGCCTGGGTGCGAGATGCAGATTGTCGATGAAGACGGCAAGACGCTGGGGCCGCAAGAAATCGGCGAAGTGTTCATCCTCCCTGAGACCGGTCAAGGCAGCACCTATCGCTACATTGGCGCCGAACCCAAAGCCATCGCCGGGGGTTGGGAGAGCCTGGGTGACATGGGGTACATGGATGAGGATGGATACCTATACCTGACGGACCGCCAGACGGACATGATCCTGTCCGGAGGTGCAAATATTTACCCGGCGGAAATAGAAGGCGCGATCGAAGCGTTCACCGGTGTGCGATCCTGTGCCGTGATCGGCCTACCCGACGACGACCTGGGGAACGTCGTACATGCGATTGTGGACACCCCAGATGGGGACGTCACCGAGGAAGGTCTTCTCGCCCATCTGGCCGAAAGGCTCGTGCGCTACAAGATTCCGCGCTCGCTCGAGTTCACGAACGAACCCCTGCGTGACGATGCCGGCAAGGTACGTCGCAAGCAGCTACGTGCCGAGAGAATCGAACAGTCCTGAGATTTAGGCCTAAGAGGGAATGCACCGCATGCTGAAATACAGCGCAACCGCGAAATGGCTGCACTGGCTGATCGGACTTATCGTGATCATCATGCTGATCTTCGGTCGTACGATGGAGGCTCTGCCGCTATCCGAACGTGAAGTGATCATTATGGGCCATTCCGGATTAGGCACCTTGGTTCTGCTCTTGATGCTGGTGCGCTGGGGTTGGAAGTTATCTAACGAATCGCCCGGCCCGACGTCGACGATGGGTAGCTGGCAAACTCGACTGTCGAAATGGGTGCACTGGAGCCTTTACGTGCTGTTGGTGCTACAGCCGATGCTTGGCATCTTGCAAGCCATGTACATCACGGACTACGAAATTCTCGCCTTCGGCGTTATCGACTACTCCGGTTTGGCGACGGACGACGCAGGGCGGGCACGTTTGTTTCACGTAATGCACAGTGTCAATGCCTGGATCATCTCGATACTGGTGATCGGTCATATCGGTGCCGGCTTCTACCACCACTTCGTCCAAAAGGACGACGTGTTGCGCAGGATGTGGCCCTACGGAAAGGTTAGCGACGACGGTGCTTAGGCAAAAGCGTTCGGGTAAAGGTCTACGAAGTTACCGGCAAAGAATTTCTGTTTTTCGATCGCCGACATTGGCGCGGTAGACCGGGTGAACCGCCCGATTGGGTCCCTTCCGCCTTCCGCATGCGGATAGTCCGTGGAGAACATATAAAGATCGGCGTTGGACTCGGATACCAGTTGGCCCACGTCTTCGAACGGATAGGGCGTGAACCGTACCTGGCTACCGATCTGCTCTGACGGTTTGCGGTTCATCTTGGCGAGTTGTGGTTCGGAGCGTGACCAAATCTCTACCGCGTGATCCAGACGCCGGATCATGTCCGGCACCCACCCTGCCCCGATCTCGATCACACCGCCGCGTAGATCAGGATGCGCTTCGAACACGCCGTCGAGTACCAGCGCAGAAATAAAACGGTGTGTCGCGAAGTGAATCACCGTCAAATCCTTGCTGCCAATCACCTCAGCCCCGCCGCGCGCAGTGAGATTGTCCGGCTTACCGTCGTTCATCCACTCGTCACCAATCGTCAACGGTGCGCTGCCGACATGCAGAATGAACGGAATGCGCGCCTCGGCCAACGTCGCCCAAAGTTTGTCGTGCTGCGGATGTCCGGGGGAGCGACCTCCAGGTGCGTCTGCCGGTATCCACAGTGCACCCAAGCCGAGGACCTTGATCCGTTCGATCTCTGCTAAGGCTCTGTCCATGTCCTGCAGCGGTGCCATCGCGACGCCAATCAGACGTGCATCTGCCTCGCAAAACGCTGCCATCGCTCGATTGTGGGCAGCCGCCGCACCGTAAGCCACGTCGTCGTCGGCCGCACCAAAGATGAGTCTTGCGCAGAACGAAGAAAACACCACCTGCCTGGAAAACCCAAGCAAGTCCAGAGCCTGGCTGCGCTCCGGCCCGTTGAAGGCGCCAAGGGCATCGTGCCACTTCGGGCCCTTGGTCAAGCTATCACCCAACGCGAGCAACCGCTCTACCTGCTGTGGTTCGTGCCCGGATTGTCCCGCATGACTGTCGGGATCGAATTGGCCAGTGAGCGAATCGGCCAGGTTGGGGAGCTTGTCACGCGTGGCCTTGTCGGCATGCGCGCTCAAGAAGTCCGGCAGTTCCATCAGGTGACTGTCGGCATCGTGTATCAACTGTTCGCCGGCGTAGGTCATGTATTTGGGTTGCCCATCGGTTCGATGCTGCCGATCGTACACCGATCTTCGAATATCGACACCATGCTCGGTGGGTTTATGATCACCCGTCAAGACGCATGGGGAGATGTCATGACGCAGCACCTGATCACGACGATCGATGAGTTTGAAGCGGAGTACAAGAAAGGCATAGGGACAATACTGCCCTTTCGACCCACCAAGGAAGCGAGCCTCGACAACATCAGGCGTTTCGGTGACGGTGTCGGCGATTACAACCCGTTGTGGAGAGATGAAAAACATGCCGAGGCGAGTCGATTTGGCATGATTACAGCTCCCCCAACGTTCATCTACGGCGTGAGTCTTGGCGTGGTCGCCGGCGAAACGGGCGCCATCGACCGGGCCCGCGTATCGACAGAGTACCTACCCGTGAACTACGCCGGCGCAGAGATCGATTTTGTACGCCCAATCTGGCGCGGTGACCAAATCACCGCACAAGAACAGGTCGGAGAGACCATGCGCAAGACCAGCAAGCGAATCGGCAAGATCGCATTCAATACCGGGTTGGTTTCCTACACAAACCAGCGACGGGAACTGGTCGCGACGGTCAAGACCCTAATGGCCCGTTTCGAGAACACCGGCGAGGCTATGCAATACGATAGACAGCCCAAGGCGGCAACCCAAACAGAGCCAGCCGACCCGTTGGTTTGGGAGAGGGAACGCCGCGGTGCCGAGGTACGATATTGGGAAGACGTCGACGAAGGTGAAGCATTAGCACCATTAAAGAAGGGTACCTACTCGGTAACGGAGCTATTTCTATTTACGCACGGCGCCCTCGGGACGGGCCGCGCTCGCAGGGCGGCACTGGAAGCGGAAGGCTCCGCTGATTTGGGGGGTGGCGGGCGCTTCGATGCAGAACATGCCCAGAAACGCCGCAATATGCCCGGGCAGTTCGACTTTGGACCGCAACGAGTTTGCTGGTTGAGTCAGATCGTGACCGATTGGATGGGCGATGACGGCACGCTCATCAAGCTGAACGCCTCGATACGCCATCCCAACGTGGTTGGAGACACTAATACCGTGCACGGAGAAGTGGTGAAAAAGACGAACGTGAACGGCGAGCACCTCGTTGAAATACAGGTACGAAATCTCAACCAATCAGGTCTGGTCACCGCGCTTGGCTCTGCGGTGGTCCTACTTTCCGCAAGAGGATAACTAGCGCTTGTCCAAAAGCCGAATTTCCGGCCAGAATCTAATTAGAACGTGTCATACGTCGCACATTTTTTCGTCTTAACTTCGTAATCTATTGATAATTCAGGGATTTCATGGACGAAAAACAGCATGCGTCAACGAATCGTCACCCTCGTCATCGCCGCGCTATTGATCGCGCCGGTCATCGCCTATGCCGGACTGACCAGCATGCGCGGTCCGCTATTTGAAACCACCGACGACGCGCGGGCCGAAGCCGACGCCATGGACGCCCCCTTGCTCGCACCTGTCAGCTACGGCGAGGCGGTGGCCTACTACGAACGCGCCGAGGCCACCTTCAAACGTGCCGGTAGCATTGATTCCATCCGGCGTAACTTGACCAGAGCCGAAGCCCGGTTCAACAAGGCTGCAGAAGCCGCGGAAATTGCCGCGGCCGCACTCGACGCGGCGATTCAGGCCCGTAAAGACGCCTATGCCAGCGAAGCTCCCCAATACGCAGCCGATAGCTGGTACCGTGGCGAAACCAATTTTTCGGAAGCCACACGCCGTCTGGAGCAAGGCAGTATCAAGTTTGCACAGCGTTACGCGGCCAAGGCCGAAACCGCGTACCGTGATGGTGAACTCTCATCGATCAAAGCCAACTATTTGAGTGAAACGAAAGAGCTGATCCGTCAGGCCGAAAAACTCCGCGCGACCCGCTACGCGCCAATGTCGCTCAACAATGCCCGCATCCTGCTGGAAACCGCCGAGACGGAACTCAACACCAATCGCTACGACACCGATCGACCGCGACTACTGGCGTTGGACGCTAAACACAACGCACTACACGCAATTTACGTATCGAACCTCGAGCGCAATATTCGTGATCGCGTGACCAATCTCGAAGCGGTGTTGCTCGAGTGGGAAGCGTCGATGAGCAAAGTCGGTGACGTTCTAGACAGACCGCTTTACTTCGACGACGGCGAGAAGGCGGCAGTCGAACAATTGCTGGCCGGCGTTGGCGAGTTGCAGCGCGAAAGGCAGACGCTCGCGCAGGATCTCAACGATCGGAAAGCGCAGGTTGCAGCGCTAAACGCCCAAGTTACGAGGACACAGACGATGATGGCCGAGGTCGCCGCGTTGCAACAAGAGCGTGATCTGATGGACCAGAATCTAGATGACAAGGATGCACAAGTCCTGTTGCTGAACGCACGCCTCATGAAAATGCGGGAACTTCTAGGCGGCGGCAACCAGACCATCGAGGAGTTGGAAACGCTACTCGAGATGCAAGCCCGCCATCGGGAACGTTTTGCTCGCGTGGAAACCCTGTTTCACCCGCAACAAGCTGCGGTATTCCGGCAGGGTGACATCGTCATCATCAGAATGATCGGACTGAATTTCGACAGCGGCGTCGCCAAATTGAAGAGCGAACACTTCTCTATGCTCGAGATCCTCGAACAAGCCATCAGCGAGTTCCCGGAAAGCCGCGTGACCGTAGAGGGTCATACGGATGCCTTTGGTTCAGATGCAGAGAACCTGGGCCTGTCACGGTCGCGTGCGGAATCCGTGGTGCAACATCTACTGACATCGATGCCCATCTCCCCGATCAACCTCCATTCGGTCGGCTACGGCGAATCGCGCCCCGTCGCCAACAACGAAACCAAAGAAGGTCGCAAACGCAACCGCCGTATCGATATCGTCATCCAACCAAGTTGGGTCACGGACAATTC
>CBDTZM010000120.1:0-5971 GCA_965364915.1 uncultured Pseudomonadales bacterium
GGTAAAGATCCGTGGACCTGCAATCTCGCCCTTCTCACTAACATCCCAAGTTATTGAGCTGCTTGGAGAATTAATTTCCGCGGGATATATCTATACCCCAAGTCTCAACTCTTGATACTGGATGGACATACAGGTAATCTGATCGACCCCTGTATAAAAATACAGTATTACCTGGGGCTTCAAGATGGCCATACAAGACCTGCTGCAACACCCCGACCTTTGGCGTGCCGGTCAGCTACGCGCTGCGCAAGCCCTTGCTACGACGCCGAGCGGTTTTGCCGCTTTGGACGTGCATCTGCCGGGCAACGGATGGCCTGAGGCAGGCCTCATGGAGTTCATGCTGGCAACGTCCGGCATCGGCGAGCTCAAGCTCCTGGCGCCTGCCCTTCAGCACTTGAGCCGCCAGGCGCGCTGGATTGCCTGGATAAACCCGCCCTTCATTCCCTATGCACCGGCGTTGAGCGCGCTCGGCATCGACATCAGCAAGATCTTGCTCATACATCCCAAAAGCCATGAGGACGCTCTCTGGGCCTTGGAACGGGCCAGCAAGTCGGGCACCTGCAGCGTGGCGTTGGCTTGGCTGAATGAACGACGCCTGCGGCTGAAGGATACTCGCCGGCTGCAACTGGCGGCCAAGCAAGGCGGCACGTTGGGTTGTTTGTTTCGCCCTGCAGAAGCCTCCGAGCAGGCCTCGATGGCCGAGCTCAGACTCGGCCTTGCACCTACCGCTCCCGATGAGCTGGCCATCTCGATCGTAAAACGGCGCGGCGGTTGGCCGCTGGCCGGCATCAAGGTGCCGGTGGCACACGAAGTGAAAACCCAAGACGTGCAGGAACGACTGGCTTCCTGGCGTCGGTCACGTCACCAACACAGTCGCACACAGCAAGCATCGGAAGATCCGCCCTTCCATTTAAAACCGGAGTTAAGACCGGAGTTAAAACCGGAGCTAGAACCAGCGTTAGAAGCAGTGCTCAAACCGGTGGCAGTCGACGATCGGGTCACGCATTGATGCTGTGGCTGGCCGTGCACTTGCCCATGTTCGGGCTGGAGGTTTGCTACCCCGACCGCTTGCCGGAGTCACCCGCCGCACTCATCGAAGACAATCGTGTGCAGCTTTGCAACCGTGCCGCTTTGGATGCCGGTATCGGCCTGTCCAGCACTCTCGCAACGGCACACAGCATCTATCCGAACCTAGAGCATCATCAACGCAACCCGGCGTTGGAAAACCAGCGTCTCAAGCTTTTGGCCGAGATGTGCTACCGCTTCACCTCTCAGGTGAGCTTAGAGCCGCCCAACAATTTGCTCTTGGAAATCAGCGGCAGCTTGCACCTCTTCGGGCGCATCGATGTCCTGCAACAGCAGGTGGCGGAGTTGTGCCGCACACTCGATCACCAGGCCGAGATCAGTACGGCCCAAACCCCGTCGGCAGCCTTGGTTCTCTCCCGTTCCAAACAAGCAGGAGGGCTACCCGAGGTGCCACTCGCTTGCACCGAGCTTGCTGCCAAGGACGTCGAGCGATTTGCCAATATGGGCATTACCACTCTCGGCCCGCTCTTGAAGCTGCCGGAGGCAGAGCTTGGCCAACGCTTCGGCGCACCGCTAATCCACTACCTGCAACGTTTGACCGGCTCGGTACCCGATCCGCGCACCTGTATCACACCCGCACCCGCCTTTGCGAGCAACCTGCACTTTTTAGAGGCCATCACCGATAAAGGTGCCCTGCTATTTCCCATGCAGCGACTCCTGACCGAGCTGCAACACTGGCTTGTGGCCTATCAATTGGGCGCCGAGCGATTGATTTGGCATTTTGCGGCACACGATCCGGCAACCGGAATCTCGATGCCGGTGCGTTTCGCCAAGGCACGGCAGCAAAAATCTGCCTTTCTCGACATCAGCCGGCTCAAGCTCGATCAGATAGAACTGCCCGAAGACGTGCTCACCGTTGGCTTGAAGGCCAAAAAGCTGGTGCCTTGGCGCAATCAGAGCCGTGGGCTTTTCGACTCTTTTTACCCCGGCTCTTTTTACCCCGGCTCTTTTTGCCCCGGACATGGAAGCTCCCCGAAAGCCTTTCCCGGAGAAGAGGCAGCCGAGCAATCCACCGAACTCATCGATCAGCTCATCGCAAGGTTGGGGTCTCGAGGCTGCCAAGGCATACGCACAACCAAGCAACACGAACCCGAACACGCCTGGCAAAACTGTCGTCCCGGCACCTCGCCAAAGCCTAGCGAGCCAACCCAAACCATTCGTCCGCTATGGTTTTTTCCCCGGCCTTTCAGCGTCGAACGTAATGCGTTCACGGTACTGCGCGGGCCGGAAAGGTTGAAGGCCGGCTGGTGGCGCGACGGCATTGGTGTTGGCCGCGATACCTGCCGCGATTACTACGTCATCGAACATCGCAACGGCGCCCAATGCTGGGCCTTCGTCGACCCGAACGGACGTTGGTTTTTACATGGCTACTTTGCCTGAGCCCCCTCCTGAGCCGCCTCTTGAGCCTCCTCTTGAACCAGAGGAAGAGCCACGCTTCGCCGAGCTGCATGTCTTGAGCAATTACAGCTTCCTGCGGTCTGCCTCGCACCCCGAGGAACTCGTCGAGCGTGCCGCTGAGCTCGGCTACGAGGCTATCGCCATCACCGATGAGTGCTCGTTTTCGGGTGTGGTCAAGGCGCACATGGCGGCCAAGGAACACGGCATAAAGCTCATCGTCGGCGCCGAATTTCGCATCGATGACACCGACAATGCACGGCTCGTCTTGTTGGCGCCGACCCGCAGCGCTTACGGCCAGCTTGCCGCGCTCATCACCAAGTTGCGTAGACGTTCGCCAAAGGGTGAATACCTTGCCAAGCTCGATGACTTTCGCTGGGCCATCGACGAGTGTTTGGTGCTTTGGATACCCGGGCAAGGCGGCATCCAAGCCCTGGTTTTGGAAGGCGAACGCATCAAGGCCCTCTTCACGCATTTATGGATTGCCTTAGAGCTGTTTCGCGAAAGCATCGATCTCGACAAGGCGGCCAATGTCCTGACGCTTGCGACACGCCTCGGCTTACCGATCGTTGCCAGCAACGACGTGCACGCCCACCATCCCGGACGGCAACCGCTGCAAGATGTCATGACGGCGATACGCCTCAAGACCACGGTTGCCGAACTCGGTAACGCGGCTTTCGGTAACGCGGAACGCAGCTTACGCCCCATCGCGACCCTGCAGACCCTGTATCCGCCCGAAATGCTCGAGGCGTCCATCGAGATCGCCGATCAATGCCATTTCTCCATGGACGAGCTGCGTTACGAATACCCCGAAGAACTGGTGCCCCCGCACTTGACGCCGCATGCCTATCTGCGCCAATTGACCTTGGCGGGCGCTCGCGAACGGTGGCCCGATGGCGTGCCTCAGGAAACGTTGACGACCATCGACAAGGAATTGGCACTCGTCAAAACACTGCGCTACGAATACTACTTCCTAACGGTACAAGACATCGTGCAGTTCGCCCGCAGCCAAGGCATTCTTTGCCAAGGCCGCGGGTCTGCGGCCAACTCGGCGGTTTGTTACTGCCTGCACATCACCGAAGTCGACCCGTCGCGCATGCATCTGTTGTTCGAACGTTTCGTCTCTCAGGAACGCAACGAACCGCCCGACATCGATGTGGATTTCGAGCACGAGCGCCGGGAAGAAGTCATTCAATACATCTACAAGCGTTACAGCCGCGACCGGGCAGCCCTCGCGGCAACCCTGATCACCTACCGGCCGAAAAGCGCCATTCGCGATGTCGGTAAAGCGTTGGGCATGGATTTGGATCTTGTCGACCTGCTGGCTAAATCCTTGGCGTGGTGGGACCGGCGCGACGAGTTGGAAGAGCGCTTTCGCCAAGCGGGCCTCGACCCCGACAGCCAACTGGTCGACCAGTTTTTGGTGTTGGTCAACGCAATACTCGGCTTTCCGCGCCACCTGTCGCAGCACGTTGGCGGGTTTGTGATTTCCAAAGGGCCGCTGGCGCAACTGGTGCCGGTAGAGAACGCCGCGATGGAGGACCGCACGGTCATCCAGTGGGACAAGTACGATCTCGAAGCGCTGGGTTTGCTGAAAGTGGACGTGCTCGGCCTCGGTATGCTGACCGCCATTCGCAAAGCACTCACCGCCATCAACGGCTATCGCGGCACCAACCTCACGGTCGCCAGCATTCCACCCGAAGACCCCGATACCTACCATATGTTACGGAAAGGCGACAGTGTGGGTGTGTTTCAGGTGGAATCGCGTGCCCAGATGGCCATGCTGCCGCGTTTGAAGCCCCGGCATTTCTACGATCTCGTCATCCAGGTAGCCATCGTCAGACCGGGGCCCATTCAAGGCGACATGGTGCATCCGTATCTGCGCCGCCGCCAAGGGCTGGAGCAGGTCACCTACTCGAGCGACGGGGTGCGCAAGGTCTTGGAACGCACGCTGGGGGTGCCGATCTTTCAAGAACAGGTCATAGAACTGGCCATGGTCGCGGCCGGCTTCAGCGCCGGGGAAGCCGATCAACTGCGGCGCGCCATGGCCGCCTGGAAGCGCCACGGCGGCCTCGAGCACTTCGAGCGCAAACTCATCGACGGCATGCTCGCCCGGGGCCACGACCTCGAGTTCGCCGAGCGCGTCTTCAAACAAATTAAAGGCTTCGGCGAGTACGGTTTTCCGGAATCGCATGCCGCCAGTTTTGCCTTGATGGTCTACGTGTCCGCGTGGCTGAAGCGCCACGAGCCGGCGGCCTTTTACTGCGGCCTGTTGAATAGCCTGCCGATGGGCTTCTACTCGCCCTCACAACTCATCCAGGATGCCAAACGCCACCAGATCGAGGTGCTCGAGACCGATGTGCAGTGCAGCCATTGGGACCATCAACTACAGCTGCCTAACACCTCGGACACCTCGGATACCGCGAACACCTCGGGTCAACCTGCGCTGCGCCTGGGGCTGCGACTGGTTAAAGGATTACAAGAAGAAGTAGGACTGCGCATCGCTGCGGCACAGCCGTTCAACGACATCGAAGACCTTGCGCAACGCGCCCGGGTCGACCGTCGAAGCCTGCAGTTTTTAGCCAGAGCCGGTGCGCTCAAACAGTTGTCGGGACACCGCTATCAAGCCCATTGGGATGTTGCCGCCATCGATACCCCGACGCCACTCGAAGTGGCCGCCGATGCCCATCCGGAATATGCCACCAGCGTGTCGCTACCGGGACCGAGCGCGGCCGCAAACGTGTTCGACGATTACCGCTATCTGAGCCTGAGTTTGGGTCCGCACCCCATGCGGTTGCTGCGCGGCAAACTCGACCGGTTTCGCACGGCAGAAGACCTCGAACGCTATCAACAAGGTCAATTTGTGCAGGTCGCCGGGTTGGTGACAGGACGGCAAAGACCGGGCACGGCGACGGGCGTGCTGTTCGTCACGCTCGAGGACGAAACCGGCAACATCAACGTCATCGTTTGGTCATCCGTTTTGGAACGCTTTCGCGCAGCCCTGCTACAAGGGCGGCTGCTCAAAATCAAAGGGGTCGTAGAACGCGAAAACGAAGTGATTCACGTCGTGGCCGGGCAGGTTCTCGATGCCTCTTGCCTGTTAGCCGATATCAGCCACCAGCAACTGCCGTTCAAGTCGAGAGATTTTAGATGACGTTTATCTTATAACTTTTTAATTATTAAGCACTTTTCTTTTTATTTGGGCTTGATTTTCGGCTCCGTACCTGGTGCAGGATGTCTTCGAGCATGAGGCGTATGAACGAAAGCTCCTCTTTGATTTCGGCGATCTCGGGTTTCATACCCGCACCGATATTGTCGATGGCGCGCTCGAGGGCCGCCAACCGTTGCTGTACGTTGGCCTTGTCGAAGAGCCCGCGCGCCATGCTTTCCAGCGGCTCGCCAACGGGTTCAGGCGGCGCTTTGCTCGGTTCTGTCTGCACGTCACTGGTAACCTGGTCGACTCGCCCGGGCCCAAGTTCTTTGCCCAACT
>CBDTZM010000121.1:0-5965 GCA_965364915.1 uncultured Pseudomonadales bacterium
GGGATGACGCGGCCCGCCTCGGGATCGTTCAATACATTCAAATCCAACTTGCCCTCGGAACGTGCCACGGTGGTGGCGACCATACCGTCACCGGCCACGTTGACCGCCGTACGCATCATGTCGAGAAGCCGATCGACGCCGAGAATAAGCGCGATGCCCTCGACGGGTAAGCCAACCTGGGTCAGCACCATGGTCAGCATGATGAGCCCAACTCCCGGTACCGCCGCGGTACCGATGGAGGCGAGCGTCGCCGTCAGAATCACCGTGAGATAGTCCGTCACCCCCAGGTCATAGCCGTAAAACTGCGCAATGAACACCGTCGCGACGCCCTGCATGATGGCCGTCCCGTCCATGTTGACGGTCGCACCCAACGGCACTGCAAACGACGCGACCTCGTTGTTCACACCAATCCGGTGTTCGACGGTACGCAATGTCACCGGCAACGTCGCACCGCTGGAGGAGGTGCTGAAGGCAACCAACATCGGTTCGCGCATCTTGGCAAAAAAGGTGACGGGGTTGATGCGGCCCAGCAACACGAGCAACGCCGGATAAACGATCGCCGCATGCAATACCAAGGTGCCGGCTACGGTCAGGAAATACCCCAGCAGTTTCGTTATCTCTTGCCATCCGAGGGTCGCGAACAGTTTCGCCATTAGACAGAACACACCGTACGGCGCCAGCTGGATGAGCAGCATGATGAGCTTCATCAACACCTCGTTGACATCGTCGAAGAAACTCTTCAAACGCGCACCGCCTTCACCGGCGCGGCTGATGGCGATGCCCAACAAGAGTGCAAACACGATGATCTGCAACATCTTACCTTGCGCCATCGCCGCCACCGGATTGGTCGGGAAGATACCGACCAGCGTGTCTTTGACACTCGGCGGTTCGCTCGGCACGAAGGTGGTCGGCGGCTCTAGCGTTGTCGCTCCCTCGCCGGGGGCGACGATCAGCGCTACCGTCAGCGCCAACGTCACCGCAAGTGCCGTGGTGAACAGATAAAGGCCGATGGTCTTGCCGCCTAGACGCCCCATGCTGCCTGAGTCTCCCAGGCTCGCCGCCCCACAGGTCAACGAAACAAACACGAGCGGCACGACCATGAGCATAAGACTGTTGACGAAGATCTTGCCGCCCGCGTCGATGAAACCGTCGACGATCCAGTCCATGACCCAGCCATCGAGCGGCAAGTTCAACTGCTGCAACAACAAACCGAGCCCGAGTCCAGCGCCCATGCCGATCAATATTCGTGCGGTAAGGTTCATGACGTCGTGTTAGCCGATCTCGATCATCTCGAAATCTTCTTTGCTGACCCCGCATTCCGGACAGACGAAATCCTCCGGGATATCTTCCCACTTGGTCCCGGGCGCAATATCTTCCTCTTCGCAGCCTTCGGCTTCATCGTAGATCCATCCACACACGATACACTGCCACTTTTTCATCGGCTCAGGATTCTCCTCATTGCGTCGCTCCCTACCGGGTGGAAAGGTTCGCTAACCTACTTGCACGGCCTAGAAAAATCAACGCATCCACAAGGCACCTTTGTTAACGGATGCGCCTTCCTGGCTTGACTGGAGACCACTCGCTACACTGCCCCGCTTGGTGCGCACTGACGAACTATGCAAGCGACGCGGAAACGACTCGAACCCTACCTGCGGCTGATGCGTCTCGATCGACCCGTTGGCAGCCTGCTGTTGCTGTGGCCGACGCTCGCCGCGCTGTGGATCGCCGCGAAGGGTGTACCTTCCATCGAACTCATACTCATCTTCACGCTCGGTACGTTCGTGATGCGTTCGGCCGGGTGCGTTGTCAACGACGTGGCCGATCGTGAACTCGACTCGCTTGTGGAACGTACCCAATCGAGACCTTTGGCAAGCGGCGAACTGCGCCTAGGTCAGGCACTGTGGGTATTTGCCGGTCTGTGTTCGATCGGGCTGATGCTCATCCTATTCTTGAACGCGGCCTCCCGCTGGTTCGCGCTCGGGGGCTTGGCGATCCTGACCTTGTACCCCTTCATGAAACGTTGGACCTACCTACCCCAAGTCGTGTTGGGGGCCGCCTTCAGCTGGGGCATCGTTATGGCGTTCACGGCCATCACCGGTCGCGTGCCCCCGGAGGGTTGGCTGCTGTTCGTGGCGAGTCTTTTATGGATCGTTGCATACGACACCATGTATGCGATGGTCGATCGCGACGACGACCTCAAGATCGGCATCAAGTCGACGGCAATCTTGTTTGGTCAAGCAGATCGACTGATGGTTGGCGTCTTACAAGTGAGTGCATTGCTTGCGTTCGGGATGCTAGGTGAACAACTGGAGTTTGGGCTGAGCTATCAGGCGGGGCTTTTCGCGATCGGAGGTTTGTTCGTTTACCAGCAGGTTTTGATCCGCAACCGCGAACGCGCCGGCTGCTTTCGGGCCTTCGCGAACAACACGTGGGTCGGCTTCGGCTTGTTCGCAAGCGTGATCGCCGAACTCACTCTTGCGCCGATGCTCGCATCGCTGATTGCGACGGATGCACCGTCCTGACTAGACTCATCGATGCGCTGACCGACCGGTTGGGTCGTGCCGTCGCCTGGCTGACCGCGGCGATGGTCGTCGTCACCGTGGTGGTGGTGGTGCTGCGCTACGGACTCGCTACGAGCAGCATATTTCTCCAAGAATCCGTCATGTACATGCACGGCGCTGTGCTCATGCTGGGCATTTCCTATGCGCTGAAGGAAAACCGCCACGTTCGGGTCGACATTTTTTACGCACGAATGAGTGGGCGCCGACAAACCCTCGTCGACGTCGCCGGCCACTTGTTGTTTCTGCTTCCCGTATCGGTACTGATTTTCTGGACGTCACTGCCTTACGCGGCCAACGCTTGGCGCGTGCTGGAGGGGTCTTCCGAGGTCGGCGGCATCCCGGCGGTGTTTCTGCTCAAGACATTGATCCCAATGATGGCGTTGCTGCTCGGTCTGCAGGGACTGAACGAGATTGTGCGCGGGGTGCAAAGGCTTCGACAGCGGTGATCGAAATCGCACCCATCGCAATGTTTGCAGTGGCATTCGCGGCGTTGCTGGCCGGCTATTCAGTGGCGTTGACGCTGGCGGGGGTGGCGTGTCTTTTCGCGCTCATCGGTATCGCTACCGTCACCTTCAATCCCAACGATCTGGGATTCTTGCCGGGGCGCATGTTCGGCATCATCGCCAATCAAACGCTCATCGCTGTGCCGTTGTTCATCTTCATGGGTGTGATGCTGGAGAAGACCCGCATTGCGCATGCGCTCCTCGACGCCCTATCCACCCTGCTCGGCGGCGTGCCGGGCGGCCTGGGGCTGGCCGTCATCGTCGTCGGCATGCTGATGGCGGCGAGCACCGGCATCGTCGGCGCCACGGTGGTGACAATGGGGCTGATGTCATTGCCAACCATGCTGCGCCATGGCTACGACCCCCGCCTGGCCACCGGAACCATCAGCGCCACGGGAACTCTCGGTCAGATCATTCCGCCGTCTATCGTCTTGGTGTTACTGGGCGACGTGTTATCCAACGCATACCTTCAGGCGCAACTCAGCCAGGGTGTTTTTGCCCCCAGGACCGTATCGGTCGGTCATCTTTTTGCCGGCGCCATCGTCCCGGGTCTGCTGCTCGTCATGCTGTATGCAACCTACACGCTGGTGATCTCGGCCTGGCGCCCGGAACGGGCCCCACCCGGACCAACGTCGCCTGTCGGAACCACGCGACTCTTGAAGGCGCTGGTGGCACCGCTCGCTCTGATGGTGCTTGTGCTCGGCAGCATACTGATGGGCGTCGCCACCCCGACCGAAGCAGCGGGCGTGGGGGCTGCCGGTGCAACGCTAATCGCCCTGGGCAACCGCGCACTCGACTCGACGGTGCTGTCGGACGTCTGCCGCACCACGCTGAACACCACCGCGATGGTATTCTTCATCTTGATCGGTGCGTCGATATTCTCGCTGGTGTTTCGCGGCTACGGCGGCGATGAATTGGTACTCGGTCTGTTCACCGACATGCCCGGCGGCACCTGGGGCGCGTTGGCGATCGTCATGCTGGTGATCTTTCTGCTGGGCTTCATCCTGGACTTCATCGAGATTACCTTCATCGTCGTTCCCATTGTCGGCCCGGTGCTGCTAGCCTTAGGCATAGACCCGATCTGGCTAGGCATACTCATCGCCGTCAACCTTCAAACCTCGTTTCTCACCCCGCCATTCGGTTTCGCGCTTTTTTATCTGCGCGGGGTCACTCCGCCAAGCGTAAAAACATCCGACATGTACCGAGGTGTGGTGCCATTCATTGCCTTGCAACTGCTGCTACTCGCAATGCTGGTGGTGTGGCCCGAGCTTGCCACCTGGTTACCCAACCGGTTGTACGGCTGATGCGCACGCTGCTCACCGGATTGACGATCTGGGACGGTACCAACCTATTGGACGCCGACACTTTGAGTTTCAGCAACGACCGCATCGACGCGATCAGCGCCAGCGGCGACTTAAAAAGAGTCAGCGGCGACTTAAAAAAAGCCAGCGGCGACTACCAAAACGCCAGCGGCGACTACCAAAACGCCAGCGGCGACCGCGGCGAAGCTAAAAAACCCGACCGCACGATCGACTGTCGCGGACTCACCGCGCTTCCGGGCCTGATCGATGCCCATGTGCACTTGGAGCTCAACCCGGACGAGAAAGGCGCGCCCATCGCTAAGAAGCTGAAACGCGCTCGGCTGACCAAGGCCATGGAAGAACGCGCCGAGGCCATGGTGCGTGCAGGTATCACGGCCGCACGTGACCTGGGCGGTGGCGCATGGCTAGAACTTGACCTCCGAGACCGCATCGCGGCTGGCGAACTCGTCGGGCCACGATTGATCTGTTCCGGACAGCCGATTACGTCCTCGGGAGGGCATTGTCACTTCTGGGGCGGCGAAGCGGCTAACCTGACCGAAGCCAAAGCAGTGCTGGCACGCCAGGTCGCCAAGCGCGTCGATCTCATCAAAGTCATGGCCACCGGCGGGCGCTTGACCCGCGGTACGGATCCGCAAAAGCCTCAGTTCGATGTGGCGACACTTACCGGCATCGTCGAAGCCGCGCGCAGCCATCAACTACCGGTTGCGGCGCATTGCCACGGCACGGAAGGCATTCGAATCGCGGCAATGGCCGGCGTGAACACTATCGAGCACTGTTCCTGGGTGGGCGAGGCCGGCTGGGCGTCGGACTACCAAGCGGAGGTTGCTGAGCTCATCGCCGAACGGGGCATCTGGGTATCACCGACCGTCAATCGCGGATGGCAACGCATGTTGAACAGCGACAAAGGTGAGGTGTTGCAGCGCCTTCGCCATGCCTACGGGCAGATGCTCGGTCTAGGCGTTCCTTTCATCGCCTCGACCGACGCCGGCATTCCCGGTGTATATCACCACCACCTACCGCATGCCCTCGCGGTGTTCGCAGAGATTGCGCAGCTGACGCCGGAACGAACGTTGCGGGCCAGCACGGCTGACGCAGCCACGGCGCTCGGGTTGCAATCCGTCACCGGCCGCCTGAAGCCTGGCCTAGCGGCCGACATTCTGTTGGTGCACGGCAAACCACTCGAAAATCTGGCCGCGCTAAAAGACCCCGCCGCCGTCTGGGCTCGGGGCCGAGACGTCGTGCTGCCTAACTAGTCGAGGATCAGTCAGCGCCGTGGGCCCCACTCGGGACCGCGCTTCTCGAGGTAGGCGCTCACCCCTTCCCGATAATCGCTTTCGCCCATCATCGTGTCGATCAACGCTTCGGAATCCTTGACGGAACTCGCCGCGTCTCGATGTAGATCTCTATAGATCTGCCAACGCGTCTGTTTCAGCGAGTTGGGCGACACCGAACCGATCAACTTCTGCGCGTAGTCCTTCACTGCATCGAGTAGCTCGGCGGGTTCGAACAGCTGGTTGACCAAACCCATCGCGAACGCCTCGTCGGTGGTGAATACGCGGCTGGTCAACAATAGGTCATT